>NZ_JACCSO010000541.1 GCF_013812955.1 Nannocystis sp.
ACGCGAGGCAGACCGCCAGCAGCGCGAGCGCGAGCAGCAGGGGGCCGACGCTGCGCGCGGGGGTCTGCGTCGGGGCCGGCGCAGCGCGAGGCGGTGTCATGGCGCGCGACGCTAGCACATCGCGGGCCGGGCTTTAGCGGTCGAAGAAGGGCAGGACGTCGGTGGCGAGCAGCTCTTTGATGACGCTGTGTTGCATGGCGCCGGCGACGGCGGCGGCGAACAGGTCCCAGAAGGCGAGCTGGCCGAAGGACCGGTGGGAGACGCCGTCGAGGTCGAGGTCATTGGCGACCGACACGCGGTAGTTACGGGGGCTGGGTCGCAGCTCGGGGACCCAGGTGCTGTGCACGGTGAACGCGAAGTCGAGGTCTGGGTGGCCGAGGCGGCACAGCGGTCCGGCGGTGATGTCGGCGGCGTCGAAGACCCAGACCTCCTCGCCGCTGGTGCCGGGGGGGCGCGGGACGGTGTCGGCGGAGTGTGCGAGACAGACGATGTAGCCGTCACGGGGACCGGAGCTGTTGCGACGCGGGACGAAGGTCGGGGACAGCAGGCTCCAGCCGCGCGGGCACACGTAGCTGGTCAGCTTGCCGCTGGCGATCTCGAAGGCGAGCAGGCGCGGGGGTCGGCCGGTCTTGACCGGCATCAGGGCCGCGTCGATCCGATCCTGGTAGGTCTTGAGCACGCGCTGCGGGACCAGCTCGGGGGCGAAGCCGCTGGTATTGAAGTACAGCACCTCGACGCGCTGCTCCTGCGGCATGGGGGCGCTGGTCCCGAGGGCGAGGCCCCAGGTCTCGTCGGTGCGCAGCAGCCGGGCGCCGAGCAGCTCGCCCGTGTGCGGGTCGATGGTGTGCACGGCGATGCTGCCCTGGGTCAGCGCGCAGGGGATCTGCATGCCGGCGATGTCGGAGGCCGCGCGCGAGCCGTCGACCATCAGCTCACCCTCGTGCACCCACTCCGAGACGTCGAGCGTCGGCGTGTGCGGGATGATCAGCTCGAGCGTCTCGCTGTCGTCCCACTGGGCGAAGAAGTGCACGGACTCGCCGGGGATCTCGACGCGGGTGGCGCGGACCGGGGTCGGGTGCTCCGCGTGGCCACCATGCTGGCGCAGGGCCTTGCGCGGGATCAGGTAGAGCACCGTCGTCGGCCGCTGCGCCCGCATGTTCGAGCCGCCGAACAGGTCGCGCAGCGGCAGGGCCGGCATCAACAGCTGGGCCGCGTCGAACACCATCTGCCGCATCTCGACCACGAACGCCGAGTCCTGAAAGATCACGTGATTCTTGGTCAGCGCGACCTGATGGATGCACTGCTCGATCACCACCGGTTCGCCGTGCTCATCGATGATCTGGAAGTGCTCGAGCGAGCCGGCCTTCTGCCAGCGGATCAGGTGCGTGAAGCCCGGGTTGCCCGCCCCGGCGTTGGCGTAGTTGGCGGTGAAGAACTCGCCGGTGCGGCGGTCCTCGGCCGGGTGCGCCGAGGTCAGGAACAGCGGGAACACCCAGGGCGCCGGGATCGAGCCCAGCCACTCGTCCGACTTGCCGATCGGCGTGACCAGCTCGAGCGTGATCGGGTCGAACTCCCACGGACGTCCGGCGTCGGTGGTGATGATCATGCGGTCGCTCAGCGCGATCGGCGAATTACTGAGCACGGTCCGCACGCCGAGCAGCGGCGAGAGGCGGGTGAGGCCGAGGTCGTGAAAGCCGAGCAAGCCGCCCTGCTGATCGACCTGCAGCGCCTGGTCGGCGAGGAAGCAGGGCGGCTTGAACACCGCCTGCTTGAGCGCCATGCCCTCGGCCTTGATGTCGATGCGGTACACGGTGCCCTCGCCGGAGAAGGCGGGGCGGCCCGGCGTGGCGATCGAGCCGGCGATGAACATGTGGCCGAAGATGTCGGCCGGCAGCGCGCCGCTCAGCACCTTGAGCTCGAGCACGCGGTCGGTCGCCATCATGTCCTCGCCGCCGGTGCTCAGCATCGAGGTGGGCATCGCCCGCCGGGGGCCGACGGGGATCGGCGTCTCGGTGGGCAGCAAAACGATCTCGTCGGTGTCGTCCATTCGCTGGAAGTCCATGGTCGGTACAAGGAGCGGCGCGAGACATGCCTGCGGATGCCGGTCGTTGTGTGCGCAAGCTCAAGGCCAGACCGCCGGTCGGCCGATAATGCCGTGATTGTGCCCAAGAAGGCGCAGATCCGGGCGCGCGGACGGCCCGGCGCTGAAATTTCGGTGAAACTTCGGCGGAGCGATCGCGGCTCGCCGGCGAGCACGTGACCCTCGGGACAGGTCCCGGGCGAGCCGGCGGGGTCGGCGACCGGACGCGCTTCGGCGGCTTGAAGTACCCTCCGCCCGCTCATGCGCACCCTCGAGATCCGGCGTCCCGACGACTGGCACCTCCACCTGCGCGACGGCGTCGCGCTCGCGACCGTGCTGCCGCACACCGCCCGGCAGTTCGCCCGCGCGATCGTCATGCCCAACTTGCGCCCGCCGGTGACGACCACCGCGATGGCGCTCGAGTATCGCCAGCGCATCCTCGAGGCGCTGCCGGCCGATCGCGTCGGGCGCTTCGAGCCGCTGATGACCCTGTACCTGACCGACGCGACCACGCCCGAGGAGATCCTGCTCGCCCGCGCCAGCGCGGTGGTCCACGGCGTCAAGCTCTACCCTGCCGGCGCGACCACCAACTCGGCCTCCGGCGTGACCTCGCTGGCCCGCGTCGCAGCGGTGCTCGAGGTCATGCAGGACTGCAACATGCCGCTGCTGGTCCACGGCGAGGTCACCGACCCCGCGGTCGATGTCTTCGACCGCGAGGCCGCGTTCCTCCACGGCCAGCTCGCGCCGCTGCTCGAGCGCTTCCCCAAGCTGCGCGTGGTGCTCGAGCATGTCACGACCCGCGACGCGGTCGAGTTCGTGCGCAAGGCCGGCGACCAGGTCGCCGCGACCATCACCGCCCACCACCTGGTGATGAACCGCAACGCGATGTTCACCGGCGGCCTGCGACCGCATCACTACTGCCTGCCGGTGCTCAAGCGCGAGCACCATCGCCAGGCGCTCGTCGAGGCCGCCACCAGCGGCGAGCCGCGCTTCTTCCTCGGCACCGACAGCGCCCCGCACCCGCGCGCCGCCAAGGAGTCGGAATGCGGCTGCGCCGGCATGTACACCGCCCACGCGGCCATCGAGCTCTACGCGGAGGCGTTCGCGGCCGCCGGCGCGCTCGACAAGCTCGAGGGCTTCGCCAGCGAGTTCGGGCCCCGCTTTTATGGCCTGCCGCTCAATCAGGAGCGGCTGCGCCTGGTCGAGACCGCCTGGGAGGTCCCCGCCGAATACGCGCTCGGCGACGACGTGCTCGTGCCGCTGCGTGCCGGAGCCCGGGTCGCATGGACGCTCGTGGATTGAGACCGGGCGTTCGTCGCTCTTGTACGGGCGTTCGCTGTTGTTGCGCGGTCCGGCAGGCTTGCGAGCACCTCGCGGACACGACGAACAGCCCCAGCCCGCCAACAGATGAACCCGCCGATACACCCGGATACCCCCCCAAATGACCCGAGCGCCGTAGCGCCTGACGCGCGGCGCGGACCCTATGTTACCCTCCGCGGCCATGCGTATCTGCATCCTGGGAGCCACGGGTCTGGTCGGTCGCGAGCTGCTGCACCTGTTGCCGCGAGCGTGGCCGGGTTCGCAGCTGCGGCTGTTCGCCAGCCGAGATCAGGAGCTCGAGCTCGACGGCCGGCGCTACGCGGTGCGCGCAGCGGACGCGCTCGAGGCGGTCGACGCGGAGGGCGGCGACCTGGCCTTCGTGGCGCTGGACGACGAGCACAGCGCGCGCTTCGTGCCGCGCCTGCGGCAGCTCGGCTACAAGGTCGTCGACAAGAGCAACACGTATCGCCAGGACCCGGAGGTCCCGCTGGTGGTCGCGGGCGTGAACGACGGGCTGGTCGACGCGCAGATCGACCTGGTGGCCAACCCCAATTGTACGTCGATCCCGCTGGCGCTGGTGCTCGCGCCGCTGCGTCGCTGCTTCGGGCTGCGCTCGGTGACCGTCGCTTCGTACCAGGCGATCAGCGGCGCGGGCCTCGCGACCCTCGACCAGTTCATGCTCGACGCGCGCATCGGTTATCAACACAACGACCGCCTCGGCCAGGGATTGGCGACCGGCGGCTACGTCGGCAACACCGTGCCGCACAACGCCAGGACCGACGAGTCCGGCTTCTCCGCCGAGGAGCGCAAGCTGATGGTCGAGAGCCGCAAGATCCTCACGATGCCCGGGCTGCGGATCTCGGCGCAGTGCTGCCGGGTGCCGGTCGCGGTCGGCCACTACGAGCAGGTGTGGATCGAGTGCGAGCAGCCGGTCGACCTCGCCGGGGCCGAGGCCCTGCTCGACAACGAGCGAGAGTCGCCCTTCGTGCACCTGTTCCCCGGGGCCGAGGGCGCGGGCCTCTCGGCGCTCAGCTGCCTGCGAGAGCGTGACCGGGCCCTGGTCGGTCGCATGCGCCTGGACCCGCGCGACCCCGAAGGCCGCGGGCTGTGCTTGACGGTCGCGGGCGACAACCTCCGCGTCGGGGCGGCCACCAACGCGGTGCGGATCGCCACGCGCTGGTTTGCCTCCGCCGACCCGACCTTGCAAGCGCCGGGCATGTTATCGTGAGAGGACCGCGATGAAGCTGCGAAGGATCGCTATCAATACCGGCGGCGGCGACTGTCCGGGCCTCAACGCGGTGATCCGCGCGGTCGTGCTGCATGCCCAGCAGCGCGGCATCGAGGTGATCGGGATCGAGGACGGCCTCGACGGCCTGCTGCCGAACAAGCCGGCGATGGCCCGCCGGCTGGGCCCCGCCGAGGTGTGGCCGATCTTGCCGCTCGGCGGCACGATCCTCGGCACCAACAATCGCGGCGACCCCTTCGCGTACCGCGACCGCGACGGCCAGGTCCACGACCTCTCGGTCGCGCTGTTGGCCCGCGCCCGCGAGCTCGGCATCGACCTGCTGATCTCGGTCGGCGGCGACGGCTCACAGCGGATCGCGCTGCGCCTGCACGAGCTCGGACTGCCCGCGATCGGCGTGCCGAAGACCATCGACAACGACCTCGAGGCGACCATCGAGACCTTCGGCTTCGGCAGCGCGGTGCAGGTCGCCAGCGACGCGCTCGACCGCCTGCGCACCACCGCCGAGTCGCACGACCGCATCATGCTGCTCGAGGTCATGGGACGCGACACCGGGTGGATCGCCTTGCACGCCGGCATGGCCGGCGGCGCCGACGTGGTCCTGATCCCCGAGATCCCGCACGATCCCGAGCGCGTCGCCAGCCACCTGCGGCGCGTGCTGGCGAACGGCCGCCGCTTCGCCCTGATCGTCGTCGCCGAGGGCGCTCGCGCGGCCGCGGTGCACAAC
>NZ_JACCSO010000560.1 GCF_013812955.1 Nannocystis sp.
TCGCGGCGCTTGATGGCCTCGCGCTGTGGAAACAGCGGGTCGCGGGCGGGCTCGGGCTCGGGCTGGCGCAGGTGAAGAGCGGGGCGAGCGCGGGCTCGCTGGTGGTGATCGTGAGCATCGGCGGCCGCTGAGCGCCGATTGCTTGGTCGCCCTCAGAGGATGAAGGGCAGGACGGCCCGGCGGCTGCGCGGGTAGTCGGGGAACTGGGCGCGGTACCAGCGGTGATGGGTGAGGGCGCGGGGGACCAGGTTGGCGGCGGTGAACACCACGAAGCTCCACCCGGCGACCGAGCCGGCGGCGATCGCAAAGCCGAGCCACTCGAGCAGCTCACCAAAATAGTTGGGGCAGGAGATCAGCTCGTAGAGGCCGCCGCGGGGGACCTTGTAGCCGGTCTCGCCGGGGGCGCGCAGGTTGGCGAGGACCCGGTCGGCCCAGTGGTTGATGCGATAGCCGGTGACGAAGAGCATGAGGCCGATGATGAAGGCCGGGCTCCATAGCCACGCGGTCTCATAGGCGCCGAAGTGACTGAGCCAGCGCGCGTTGAGGTAGGCGTTGATGACGTTGAAGGTGAAGCCGAGCGCGACCACGCTGACGGGGGTCAGGCCGCCGGGACGCAGCTTGAACGGGAACACGAAGGCGCGCTGGAGGTAGTGGGTCTGCCACATCGCCATCAGGGCCAGCGGGGCGAGCTCCAGGGCGTGCGCGCCAGCGAAATAGCAGCCGAGGAAGACGAGGGCCGCGGGGGCCTCCATCACGATCCAGGCGAGGCGGGTGGGCATGCTCGGGCCCCAGCCGGCGCGCGCGTGGCGACCGTAGGGGGCCGAGTAGAACAGCAACAGCGCGGCGGTGAGGGCCGCGCTGGCGAAGACACCGGCGAGCAGGTGCGCGTAGAGGTCGGCCTCGAGCATGAGGCCGATGAGTATCAGAGAGCCGGCGCGGCTGTCAGCTCAGGCGAGCTGTTGCGGCGCCGGTGGCCGCGAGAGACCGCGCGGCTGTCGGCTCGAGCCGTTGCGCGGCGTGGCAGGGACCGCGCGGCGGTCGGGCTCAGGCGACCTTTTGTGCGGCGTCGGTCGCTTGTGTGGAGTCGGCTTGCGTGGACTCGTCGGCCTGGCGGCGGCGGATCTTGTGGATCTCGGGGTTGTAGCAGACGCCGGGCATGCCGAGCATCTGCGGGACGATGCAGCGGTTGCAGCTCTCGCAGGCGGTGACGCTGGGGGCGGTGGATTCGGCGAGGAAACGACGGGCGAGGTCGGGCTCGGCGTAAAACGGCCGGCCGATGCCGATCATGTCGGCGTGGCCGTGGGCGAGGATCTCCGCGGCCTCCTGCGGGGTGCGGATGCCACCGACGGCGAACACCGGGATGTCGACGGCGGCCTTGACGGCGGCGAAGACGTCGCGGTTCCACACCGGCGCGAAGGGGTACTTGCGCGCGGCGAGCCACATGCCGACGATCACGGCGGCGTTGCGCACGCGGCTGCCGGTGGCGCCGAGCAGGCGGCGGCGCATGGCGGGGTTGTCGAAGGAGGGGCGCGGGAACTCGCCGCGGCAGATCGAGGTGTTGGGCAGGGCGTCGGCGATCACCGGGGTGACCGCACAGAAGCCGGCCTGCTCGGCGATGCGGGCGATCTGCACGCCCTCCTCGAGGTCGATGCCGCGGCCGAAGGGGGTCTCCTCGACGGCGGTGTACTTGAGCAGGACCGGGTAGTCCGCGCCGGCCTCGCGGGCGATCGCGGCGCGGATCTCCCGGATGAAGGTGGTGCGGCCGACGATGTCGCCGCCGTAGCGGTCCCGGCGGCGGTTGAAGGTCGGGCTCAGGAATTGATGCAGGAGCTTGGCGTTGCTGCCGGCGAGCTGGACACCGTCGTAGCCGGCCTCGCGGGCCCAGCCGGCGACGATCCCGAAGCGCTCGGCGAGGCGGGCGACGTCGTCGGTGGAGAGGATCGTGGTGTCGCTGCGCTGGATGACGCGCAGCCACATGCGGGTCGGGCTCGGGGCCAGCGGCGGGGCGCTGCGGCCGGGGGCGAAGTCGCGGTGCCAGCCCTCGAGCGCGAACAGGCCGCCGTGGCCGAGCTGAATGATGATCTTGCCGCCGGCCTGATGGACGGCGCGGGTCAGCGGGGTGAGGGCGAGCATGCGGGCGCGCTCGCCGATCGCGGACATGCCAGGGGAGGTGCGGCCCTCGGGCAGCACGATGGTATTGCCCTGGATGACGAGGCCGAGGCCGGCGGCGACGTTGGGCACGAAGTGATGGGCGTAGGCGGCGGCGGGGTCACGCGCGCTGCCGGCCCCTTCGAGCACGGGGGCGCGGTAGAGACGGTTGGGGAGCTGGAGGTTCCCGAGGGTGATCGGATCGGCGAGACGAATGGACATGGCAGGCTCTCAGGCTTCAGGCGGGAGGATCTGGGCGAGGGTCAGCTCGACCAGGGCCTCGATGTGACGGCGCCGGCGCTTGAGGGCGGCCGGCGAGAGGACGTCGCGGCGAAACAGGTCGGCGAGCAGCGGCTCGTAGAGGAAAGGGGCGATGATCGCACCGAACACGGAGACGATGATCTCCTCGAGGTTGCCGAGCGGGGTGGTGCTGCGGCGGCCGACGAAGGGGCGGAGGATGTCGACCAGCGGGTGCAGGTACTCGTGCGCGACGCGGCGCAGGTGCGGGTCGTTGTTGAGCAGCGCGCGCTGGATCAGCCGCGGGAAATCCCGCTCCTGCGCGAGGTGCTCGATGTACGCGCCGATCACCCGATTGATGCGCTCGCGCGGCGTGCCGGTCTGCTGGAACGCCGTCAGTAAGCGGGCTCGCAGGCCGCTCATCGCCGCGTCGATGACCTGGCGATAGAGGCCCTCCTTCGAGCCGAAGTGATAACGCACCAGGGCCGGGTTCACGCCCGCGGCGCGCGCGATGTCGCGGACCGAGGCCGCGGCGTAACCAACCCGCGAAAAGGCGCTGCGCGCCGCCGCGAGGAGGGCTGTCGCGGTGCGGTCACCGCGTTCCTCTCGGCCGTCGACTCGGGGCTCGGGGGTCGTTGTCGCCACGGATGTACCGTATGTAGTTGCACAGACGTGTAACCCAGTCCAGGGGAATTTTGCACGAATGTGCAAGCACGTCGCGGGCAGCAGGTGTTCGGATCCGCGACCTGCGTGTTAGAGTGGTCGGATGCTTCGCTTAACCTTGGTTCTTCTGGGCATGGGGCCGCTGTTGATGGCCTGCAATGACAATGGTGGCGCCGACTCGACCTTCGGCAGCGCGACCGAAGTGAGCGGGGTGACCGCGTCGTCGAGCACCGGTGGAAGCGGGACGAACATCGTCCCGACGACCGGCGGCGGCTTGACCACGGAGGGCACGGCGACCGCGACCGAGTCCGGGGCCAGCACGGACAGCAGCAGCAGCAGCGGCGGTACGACGATGGCGCTGACCGGCACCAGCGAGGGCATCAGCAGCTCGACTGGCCCGGGGACTACCCTGGTCGGCACGGACACGCTCGAGTTCTGTCCGGCGGGGGTGATCGAGTGCGAGGGGGGCGCCGCGAAGGTCTGCGACGGAATGGGCGGATACAGCGACGAGACGGCCTGCGAGGGCGTGTGCAAGCCGGGGGTCGGCTGTCTGCTGTGTGAACCGGGCGAGACGGTGTGCGAGGGCGACGCGTCGATGTTGTGCAGCGCGGACGGGATGTCGCTGGCGCTGGCGGAGGCCTGCGACGCGGTCCAGGGCGTGACGTGCAACCTGGCCGTCGGCGCGTGCGACGGCGCCTGCGCGCTGCAGAACCTGCAGTTCAGTTACATCGGCTGTGACTACTACCCGACGATCACGCTGCAGCACGACAGCTACAACGGCGGGACCAAGATCTTCGCGGCGGTGATCGCCAACTCCGCCGGCCAGGACGCGCAGATCACGATCACCCGCGGGGCGCTGATGGTCGAGCAGTTCGTGGTTCCCGCCGGCGGCGTCAAGGAGGTGCCGCTCAAGTGGGTCACCGATCTGACCAAGGGCGTCGGGCCGAGCAAGGTGACGGTCGACGGCGCGTATCGCATCCGCTCGGACCGTCCGGTGACGGTGTACCAGTACAACCTGCTGTACAGCGACGCGAGCAACGACGCCTCGCTGCTGCTGCCGGTCAACGCCTGGACCGGCGAGTACGTGGTTGCGTCGTTCCCGCACGCGGCGGTCAACAACTACCCCGGCTTTTATACGGTGGTCGCTCGCGAGGACAACACGCTGGTGACGCTGTCGCCGTCGGCGACCGGCGGCAAGGTGCAGGCCGGGGCCGGGGTGGCGGCCGACGGCACCGGTCAGGTGATGCTGAACGCCGACGACGTGCTGCAGGTAGCGACCGCGGCGGGCGGCGACCTGACGGGCACGCGCATCAGCGCGGACCGGGCCGTGCAGGTGATCGCCGGGCACAAGTGCAGCAAGGTGCCGCAAGACGTCGACAGCTGCGATCACCTCGAGGAGGCGATGTTCCCGGTCGAGGCGCTGGCGAAGGAGTACATCGTCGTGCCGCCGGTGCAGTCGCCCAACGACAAGCTCCTGCAGGGGCAGATGGTGCGGGTGATCGCCAGCGAGGCGAACACGACGGTGACCTTCACGCCCGACCAGGGCGCCAACGCGGTGCTCAAGAACGCCGGTGACTTCATCGAGCTGAGCAAGACGGTCGCGGCCTTCAAGGTCGCCGCCGACAAGAAGATCCTGGTCGCGCAGTACATGGTCGGGCAGGGCGGCGGCTTCGGGGCCCAGGACCCGTCGATGCTGCTGGCGGTGGCCACCGAGCAGTATCGCAAGGACTACCTGTTCCAGGCCCCGAACACCTGGACCGCCAACTACGTCGACATCATCCTCAAGAGCGGCACGGCGGTCAGCGTCGACGGCGTGCCGGTCATGGGCTTCGTCAAGATCGCGGGCACCGACTACTCGGTCGCGCACGTGCTGCTCAGCAAGGACGGCACCGGGCAGCACACGCTCACCGCGGCGGCGCCGGTCGGCATCAGCGTGTACGGCATCCAGGATTTCGGGAGCTACTGGGTGGCCGGCGGCCTCGACCTCGACCACCTGTAGGGCCGACTCGCGGGCCCCGGACGGCCCGAAATAGCCTGCGCCATACGCGCGAAGCCCGGAGGGGAGATCGTCTCCGGGGTTCGCGCTGTGGTGCGCTGGCGGCGCAAGAGCCGACAAACCGGTCCCAGATGGGCATGCAACGATCTTGACGGGGCCCGCTGAACGGGTGTACGTGACGCTGCAAGTGTTCAGTAGAAAGGTCTCCGGGCACCGATGCTAGAGCACTCACCAGGCTTTCCCCGCGCGCGATCCCTCCTTCAAAACCGAGGCAAACCCAGGGTCTGCCTCACCCGCCGCGGGGGAGCCTGATGTTTTTGCTTGAGCGGCCGGAGCGGCCGGAGCGGCTGCTGGACTCGGAGGAGACCCGGCGGGTTGCGACTGATTCACGACTCGCGGCGGTCGAGGCGGAGCTGCTCGCCGGACTGAACGGCGCGGCCGAGGTCGCCGCGGTGCACCGTGTCCCGGCGCGAACTGGAGAGATCGTCGAGTGGCCGACGCCGATCGACGCCCGGTTGCAGCGGGCGCTGACGAAGAAGGGCATCGAGCGGCCGTACGCGCATCAGGCGGCGGCGATCGGCGCGGCGATGCAGGGTCGCGACGTGGTGCTGGCGACGGCGACGGCGTCGGGCAAGTCGCTGTGCTTTCAGGTCCCGATCGTGGAGTCGGTGCTGGCCGACCCGCGCGCGCGGGCGCTGCTGCTGTTTCCGACCAAGGCGCTGGCGCGCGACCAGGTGCGCAGCCTGCGAGAGCTGGGCGCGGGCGAGCCGGACTCGCCGGGGCTGCTCGGCTGCGGGGTGTACGACGGCGACACGCCGCCCGACGAGCGCAGGGCGGCGCGGGACCGGGCGCAGGTGGTGGCGACCAACCCGGACATGCTGCACCGCGGGATCTTGCCGCATCACGACCGCTGGTCGGCGCTGCTGGCCAACTTGCGGTACGTGGTGATCGACGAGCTGCACTCGTATCGCGGGGTGTTCGGCGGGCACGTGGCCAACGTGCTGCGCCGGCTGTGGCGGGTCTGCGCGTACCACGGGGCGCGGCCGACGATCATCGCCTGCTCGGCGACGATCGCCAACCCGCGCGAGCTGGCCGGGATGTTGACCGGACGTCCGGACTTCACGCTGATCGATCGCGACGCGGCGCCGGCGGGACCGCGTACCTTCATCGTCCTGAACCCGGCGGTGGTCGACCCGCTGACGGGGGTGCGGCGCGATTACCTCAAGGTGACCCGCGCGGCGACCGGGGCGTTTCGCCGGGCTCAGGTGGCGACGCTCGCGTTTTGTCGCACGCGCAAGGCGGTCGAGCTGCTGACCCGATATCTGCGCGAGGACGAGGCCGGCATCAGGCCGGGGCAAGCGACCGGCATCGACCCGGTCGCGCTGGCCCGCGCCGAGAAGCGCATCCGCGGCTACCGCGGCGGCTACCTGCCGGCGCACCGGCGAGAGGTCGAGCAGGCGCTGCACAGCGGCGAGGCGCAGGTGGTCGCGACCACGAACGCGCTCGAGCTCGGCATGGACATCGGCGGCCTCGATGCGGTGGTGCTCGCCGGTTATCCGGGGACGCGGGCGGCGACGCTGCAGCGCTCGGGCCGGGCCGGACGCCGGCAGTCGGCGGCGCTGACCGCGATGGTGCTGTCGTCGGACCCGCTCGACCAGTGCATCGCGGCCGACCCGGGGTTTTTGTTCGACGAGCCGCCCGAGCACGCGCGCATCGACCCGGACAACCCCGAGCTGCTGGTCCCGCACCTGCGCTGCGCGGCCTACGAGCTGCCGCTGACGGCGGAGGAGGGCCTCGCGGGCATCGCTGCGGAGGAGCTGGCGCCGGTGCTCGAGGATCTGGCGGCGTCCGGGGTGCTGCACCGCGAGGTCGATGGCGAGGGCCGGCGCCGCTACTTCACGATCGGGGACTCGTTCCCGGCCGACAAGGTCGATCTGCGCGGCAGCATGGAGGAGAACTTCACGGTGCTCGAGGTGGCGCCCGGGTCGTCGAACGACGGCCGCTTGCTGGCGGAGGTGGACTTCGAGGACGGGCCGCTGTACCTGCACCCCGGGGCGATCTACCCGATCGAGGGCCAGACCTTCGAGGTCTCGCGGCTCGACTGGAAGGAGCGCAAGGCCTACGTGCGCGGCGTGCAGGCGACCTACTACACGGAGGCGGTCTGCCAGCTGAAGGTGCGCGTGGTGTCACCGATCACCGTCGATGAGGCGCGGGGCCGCGGCCTCGGCTACGCCCACCTGGTCCGCAGCGTGCCGGGGTTCAAAAAGCTGCGGTTTCGGACCCACGAGAACATCGGCTTTGGACCGATCAACCTGCCGGATCTCGAGCTGCACACGATCGCGGCGTACTGGACCCTCAGCGCGAAGGTCCTGACGCATGTGGTCGACCCGGGCCGGCGCGCGGCGGCGGCCCTGGCGGTCGGGCACGCGCTGCACCACGGCGCGGCGATGTTGTTGATGTGCGACGTGAACGACCTCGGGCACGCGGTCGCGGCCAGCCCCGGACGCGGCGCACCAGGCCAGTGGGCGCCGGTGGTCGGCGGTCGCGGTCGCGTCAGCCAGGAGGTCCTGGCCCAGGCGAGCGCGCTGCCCTGCGTGTACCTCTACGACAACATGCCCGGCGGGGCCGGCCTGGCGAGCCAGGCGCATGCGCTCGGCACGTCCCTGTTCGCGCAGGTGATCCGCATCATCGAGGGCTGCAGCTGCCGCGGCGGCTGCCCGACCTGCCTCGGGATCGCGCGCACGCCCGGTGCGAGCGCGCCGGAGCCGGAGCTCGAGACGATGGCGCTCGAGCCGGAGCCGACCAGCTTCGGGCTGCTCGGACGGCTGCGCGCCGCCCAGGGGATCCGCCCGGCCGCTCCGCAGG
>NZ_JACCSO010000564.1 GCF_013812955.1 Nannocystis sp.
GGGCTGCCCACAGCCCGGCCGCCGCCGTTCAAACCAGGTAAGCGACCTTCTCGCCGAACAGCCGCTCGAGCGCGTGCACGAGGCCGTCGTCGGCGCGCACATTGAACTTGTCGCCGAACACGATGTCGGCGCCGAAGCGCTCGCTGCTGACGATCAGCTCCATCGTGCAGGGCCCGCCGTTGTCGGCGACGATCTGCTTGAGCCGAAGGATGCGGTCGTTGGTCAGCTGCTCGAGGCTCAGCTTGAGCAGCACCTTCTGGGTGCGCTCGGCCCGGACATCCGCGATCGGCCGCGCCTCGTCGACCAGCAGCTTGAACTTGTTGGCCTCGCCCTCGTCGTCGGTCTCGACCTCGAGCTTGCCGGTCACGAACACCGGCTCGTCGCCGATCTGCTGCAGGCGGTCGCTGAAGCTCAGCCCGCTCGCCTCGTCGAGGCGCGCGTAGGTCTTCGGGAAGATCACGCACTCGACCCGCCCGAACTGGTCCTCGAGCTGGAAGAAGCCCATCGATCCCTTGCCGCTGCGGGTCTGGACCTCGCGCATGTCGCAGACCACGCCCGCGAGCGTCACCGGCTGCCCCGCCTGCTCGCGCGTCAGCTGCCCGGTGCGAAACGCCCCGCCCGCGTCGATGTCGCCCTGATAGCGATCGAGCGGGTGACCGGTCAGGTAGAAGCCCAGCGCCTCGCGCTCCTTGAGCAGCTTGAGCCGCGGCGGCCAGGCCTCGCTGCTCGGGTAGACCTCGTTGTAGACCGGGGCCGCGACGGCGAGCATGTCGAACAGGCCGAACTGGCCGCTGTCGCGGTCCCGTGAGGCGCCCTGGCCCTGTTCGACGGCCGACTCGATCGCCCCGAGGATCACCGCGCGGTCGCGTCCGGTGGACACCAGGTCGAAGGCGCCGGCGCAGCACAGGCCCTCGAGCGTGCGCTTGTTGACCTTCTTGAGGTCGACGCGGCGGCACAGCTCGAACAGGCTGACGAAGTTTCCGCCGGTCTTGCGCGCGGCCAGGATCGCGTCGACGGCGTGCTCGCCGACCCCGCGCACTCCGGCGAGGCCGAAGCGGATCTGCTCCTCGTGCTCGCCGGTCTCGCGGGCGCGGCGGACCACCGAGAAGTCGCGGCCCGACTCGTTGACATCGGGCGAGAGCACGGTGATGCCCATCGCCCGGGCCTCGGCGATGAACTTGACGACGTTGTCGTTGTTCGACTTGTCGCAGGTCATCAGCGCGGCCATGAACGAGGCCGGGTAGTGGTGCTTGAGGAACGCGGTCTGATAGGTGATCAGCCCGTACGCGGCCGAGTGCGACTTGTTGAAGCCGTAGCCCGCGAACTTGTCGATCAAGTCGAAGATCTCGTTGGCCTTCTCGGCGCTGATCTGCGAGCGGCTCGCGCAGCCGTCGACGAACAGCTGGCGCTGGTAGTCCATCTCGGACTTCTTCTTCTTGCCCATCGCCCGGCGCATCATGTCGGCCGAGCCGAGGCTGAAGCCGGCCAGCCGCTGCGCCGCCTGCATGACCTGCTCCTGGTACACGAACACGCCGTAGGTCTCCTTCAGGACCTCCTCGAGCAGCGGATGCGGGTACTCGATCTGCTTGCGGCCGTGCTTGCAGTCGATGAACTGGTCGACCATGCCGCCCTCGAGCGGACCCGGCCGGTACAGCGCGACCGCGGCGACGATGTCCTCGAAGCAGTCCGGGCGCAGCTTCTTGAGCAGGTCCTTGAAGCCGCTCGACTCGAGCTGGAACACGCCGGTGGTGTCGCCGCGGCTGACCATCTCGTAGACGGGCGCGTCGTCCATGGCGATCGCCGCCAGGTCGAAGGGGTCGTCCGCGGGTCTGTGCTCGTTCAGCAGCCCGACCGCGGTCGACAGCACCGTCAGGGTCTTGAGGCCGAGGAAGTCGAACTTGACCAGGCCGGCCAGCTCGACGTCCGTCATCGTGTACTGGGTGACGATCTTGCCGTCGGCCTGGAAGCAGGGCACGTGCTCCCACAGCGGCCGGTTGCCGATCACGATCCCCGCCGCGTGCATGCCGGCGTGGCGGTTCAGGCCCTCGAGCGCGGTGCCGATCTTGAGCACCTCGTGGACCCGCGGATCGTCCTTGGCCTTCGCGCGCAGCTTGCCGCTGCCCTCGGCGATCATGATCGCGTCCTGGTACTTGGCCGCCAGCTCGGGGTGCTTCTTGACCTTGTCCTTGAGCTCGGCCGGATCGGCGAGCGCCATCGACAGCGTGACCTTCGGGCCCTCCGGCACCGACTTGGCGATCTCGTTGGCCTCCGCCGGCTGCAGGCCCATCACCCGGCAGACGTCGCGCACGAGGCCGCGGGCCTTGAGGCTGTGGAAGGTGGCGATCTGGCCGACGCGGTCCGCCCCGTAGCGCTGGGTGACGTACTGGATCACCTCCTCGCGGCGGTCCATGCAGAAGTCGATGTCGAAGTCCGGCATACTGACGCGCTCCGGATTCAGGAACCGCTCGAACAGCAGGTTGTACTGGATCGGATCGAGGTCGGTGATGCGCAGCGCGTAGGCGACCAGGCTGCCGGCGCCCGAGCCACGACCCGGCCCGACCGGCACCCCGATCTTCTTGGCGTGGGCGATGAAGTCCCACACGATCAAGAAGTAGCCCGGGAAGTTCATCTGCACGATGACATCGAGCTCGAAGCGCAGCCGCTCGCGATAAAGATCCGGGTCGAAGCGCTGGCCCCGGCGCGACAGCTCGCCGAAGCGCTCCTCCAGCCCCTTGAACGCGACCGTGCGCAGGTAAGCCGGCAGGTCCTCCTCGGCCCCCTCGGGCAGCTTGAAGTCCGGCAGCTCAGGCTTGCCGAGCTTGAGGTCGACGTTGCACATCGCCGCGATGCGCCCGGCGTTCTCGAACGCGCCCGGGTACTGGCGAAAGTACGGCGCCATCTGGTCGGGCCGCTTGATGAAGAACGCGTCGCACTCGTGCTTCATCCGCTTGGGGTCGTCGAGCGTGCGCCCCTGCCCCATGCACATCAGCACCTCGTGCGCGTGCGCCTCGTCCTGGTTGACGTAGTGGCAGTCGTTGGTGGCCACCAGCGGCACGTCGAGGTCGCTGCCCATCTGCGCCAGCGCGGCGTTGACCTTCTCCTGCAGCGCCATGCCGTTCGGCTGCAGCTCGAGGAAGTACATGCCGGGCTCGAAGATCGACTGATACTCGCGCACCGTCGTGCGCGCGGCGTCCATGTCGCCGGCGTTGATCAGCTTCGAGATGTGCCCGCCGAGGCAAGCCGAGAGCCCGACCAGCCCCTCGCTGTGCTCACGCAGCAGGTTCCTGTCGATCCGCGGGTTGTAGTAAAATCCGTCGAGGTGGCCCTTGGAGACCAAAAACTGCAGGTTTTTGAACCCGATCTCGTTGCGGGCCAAGAGCACCAGGTGGTAGTTCTTCCGGTCGACCCGGGCCTTCATGTCGCCGTCGGAGAGATAGACCTCGCAGCCGAAGATCGGCTTGACGCCGTGGGCCTTGGCGTCCTGATAGAACTGCAGCGCCCCGAACATGTTGCCGTGGTCGGTGACGGCCACCGAGGACATGCCCCGCTCCTTGACGGTCTTGCACAGGTCCTTGGTCCGGATCGCCCCGTCGAGCAGGCTGTACTGGGTGTGCAGGTGCAGGTGGGCGAAGTCCGCCTCGCTGCTGACACCGCCGGTGCTACCGCCGCCAGACATCGGTCCCGGATTGACGCTGCCGCCTTCAGCCATGCCGGGGAAACTACCACAGCCCGGCGCGGATCCGTCCGCGGGCGCGGCCCACTCGCACCAGTCCCACCGCTCATCGCGCTGCTCGCGCTCGCGGCTTCTTCGGCGTGTTCGTCGTCTGCTTCGCCCGCGCCGCACGATGCACCGATGGGCCCGCTGCGCCTACCGCTCGAGACCGCGGTGATCTCACTCGATCCCGCCGAGGCCAGTGACGCCGTGAGTCGACGGATCACCGCGCAGATCTTCGACACGCTGCTCGACTGGGGGCCCGGCGCCGGCGACTCGCTGCGCCTGCGCCCCGAGCTGCTGCGCGAGCTCCCACAAGCCAGCGCCGACGGCCTGCGCCTGACCCTGACCCTGCGGGACGGTCCCGGCGCGCGCCGCTTCGCCGCAGACACCTGTCTCGGAGGACAGGCCAGGACCGTGCTCGCCAGCGACGTCGCCGCGACGCTGCGCCGCATCGACCCCGCCCGTCACGCCGCGCACGCCCTCATCGCCGGTCGTTTCGCCGCCATCGACCACGACGACCCGGGCCACACCGTGACCCTGCACCTGACGCGGCCGCAGCCGGAGCTGGCGGCGATCCTCGCCAGCCCGATGCTTGCGATCATGCCGCCCGAGTGCGTCGCTTATTACGACGGCCACGACGCCGAGCACCCGCCCTTCGCGCGCCACCCGGTCGGCAGCGGCCCCTATGTGCTCGACCATCCGCGGACCGAATTGCCGCGCACCGTCGTGCTGCTCAGGAGCCCCGATCAACCGACCACGTCGCACCCCGAACCCGGCCTCGGCTGCCCCGACCTCCCCGGCGCCAGTCCGGTGGTGCTCAGTCACTTCCTCGATCCCGAGCCCGCGCTGCGCAGCTTCCAGGCCGGTGAGCTGGCCGCGCTCGCGCCCGGTCAGGCCCAGTTCGCCGAGGTCGTGAAGGACGGCCAGGTCATCGCCGACAACCTGCCCGCCGGCACACGCCTGCTGCGCTTCCCGGTGCTCGCAACGACGCTGCTGGCCTTCAACATGCGAGACCCGGAGCTCGGCCGCGCCGCCGATCCCGGCATCGACGCCAGCCACCGCGCGCTGCGCCAGGTGGTCGCCATGGCCTTCGACAGCGCACGTTACCAGCGCGTGATCCGCAACGACGCCTGGGCGACACCGCGGGCCCGCGTCGTGCCGCGTGGCCTCGGCGGCGCCCTCGACGACGATCCCCTGCACCCCCACGCACCCGCGCGGTCCGACCCCGCCGCCATCCGCACGCGCCTGAACGAAGTCGGCCCCGCGGGGCCTCGCACGCTGCGCTACTGGACCGGCCCCACCGAGGCCGAGCGCCACGAGGCCGCGATCTTGCGCGACGCGCTGCTCCCGTACGCCATCGACCTGCAGGTCACGCACCGCGAGCGCTACCTCGACGAGGTGCTCGGCGGCCGCAGCGACGCCCAGATCTACAGCCTGCGCTACGACGCCGACTACCTCGATCCCGCCAGCTTCCTGTCCCCCTTCACCTGCAGCGCGCCCGACAACTTCAGCGGCCACTGTGACGCCGCCTACGACGTCCTCTACGCCGCCTTCGCCGGGGCACCGCCGGGCCCGCAGCGCGACCGCCTCGCGGCCGACCTCGACGCCCTGCTCGGCGCCGCGGTCCCGGTGCGCCCGATCGACCAGCCGGAGGCCTGGTACCTGGTCCAGCCATGGCTACAGGGCGTGCAGCGCCACCCGCTCGCCGGTCTGCGCATCGAGCTGCTGTGCCCGCGCCGCTGACGCCTGTTCGGCAGGCGGCCCGCTTGCGGTGCGTCACGCGGCCCGGCCTACCGGGGCGTGGACGCCTCTGCTAGGTTCCGCGCGCCCTCATGACCGCCTCCACCACGCAACGCACCTTCGCCATCATCAAACCCGACGCCGTGGCCGCTGGCCATCAGGGCGGCATCATCGCCAAGATCCAGGAGTCCGGTCTTCGCGTGGTCGCGCTCAAGTCGCTGCTCCTCAGCAAGGCCCAGGCCGAGGGCTTCTACGCCGTGCACAGCGCCCGCCCCTTCTTCGGCTCGCTGGTCACCTTCATGACCCAGGGTCCCGTGGTCGCCATGGTGCTCGAGGGCGACAACGCGATCCAGCGCTGGCGCGACCTGATGGGCCCGACCGACGCCACCAAGGCCCCGAAGAACACCCTGCGCGGCACCTACGGGACCAGCATCGAGAACAACGCCACCCACGGCTCCGACGCCCCCGACACCGCCGCCTACGAGATCGGCTACTTCTTCAGCGGCCTCGAGCTCTCGGGGCTCTGAGCCTGGCTGGTTCAAAGGACATGTCTCATGGACCAGATCGTAGCGATCCGCCCGCCATCCCGGGCGATCCCGAAGGAGGGACCGCAAAACCTCCGCGATCTGGACCGTGAGGCCCTGGCCGCGTGGCTCGAGTCGACCTGGCGCGCCGCCGGGTCCGAGCCGCCGCCGCGCCACCGCGCCGACCAGCTGTTTCGCTGGCTGCACCAGCGCCGCGC
>NZ_JACCSO010000566.1 GCF_013812955.1 Nannocystis sp.
GCAGGGCGGCAACACCGGCCGCGACACCATCCAGCTCAAGCTGCGCATCCGCGTCCCGACCAACGCCCTGTCGTTCAACGCCAAGATCTACTTCTTCTCCTCCGAGTACCCGGAGTGGGTCTGCAGCCCCTACAACGACTTCTTCCTGACCCTCGTCGACTCCACCGGTGTCGGCAATCCCGCCGACAAGAACGTGGCGATCTACAGCGAAGGCAACAACTTGTTCCCGGTCGGCGTCAACCTCGTGAAGGCGTCCAACGGCCTGTTCACGCAGTGCAAGAACGGTCAGACCGGCTGCGGCGGCGGGGCCGTGCCCGCCAACTACGCCGGCTGCCTCGCCAACGATCAGCTGACGGCCACCGGGTTCGACCTGCTCAATCCCGCCCCGAAGTTCGCCAACGACCCCGGCTTCTGCGGCGCCAACAACCAGGTCGGCGGCGGCACCGGCTGGCTCAAGATGTCCGGCAACGTCAAGCCCGGCGAGACCATGGAGCTGCGCTTCGTCATCTGGGACACCGGCGACGAGTGGTACGACTCGGTCGTGCTACTCGACGACTTCCAGTGGTCGGTCCAGGCCTCCGAGCCTGGCGTCAAGCCCGGCTGAGCCCCTCAATCCGGTGAAGCGCTCGATTGCGCGCCGTGATTTCCGGAGCATGCGCATTGTGCACGGCGCGCGACTGTGACAAGGCTGGGAGTATGCGAAATCACTCTCTTGGCTTGACCTGTCTGGCCCTCGCATCGGCCCTCGCCGGTTGCACCCCGGACGATCCAGCGACCTCGCTGACGAGCCCGAGCTCCGCGACCCTGCCCACCAGCCTCAGCGACCCGGGCACCACCGCGAACTCGGGCACCACCGGCACACCCGATACGGATCCGACCCCACCGACGACCTCGGGTGGCACCCAGGCGACCGACTCGAGCGGGCCGGGCACGGATCCGACCACCGCGGGCACCACCGTCGACCCCGCGGGCTGCGTCGACGCCGACTGTGTGATGGGCGAATTTTGTAACGCCCTCAGCGGCGACTGCGAGCCCGGCTGCAACGACGACACCGACTGCATGAACGGCCTCGTCTGCGACCTGGGCACGCACACCTGCACCGGCTGCCTCGACAACGCCGACTGTGCGGTCGGCAACCTATGCACGGACGGCGCCTGCACCCCCGGTTGCGACGCCCAGCAGCCCTGCAACGGCGGCCTCGCCTGTTGCACGGACGTCTGCCTCGACCTGCTCGCGGACCCCCTGAACTGCGGCGGCTGCGACATGCCCTGTCCCGTGCCCGCCAACGCCGCCGCGGTCTGCACGATGGGCGCCTGCGGCATGGGAGCCTGCACCGAGGGCTTCACCAACTGCGACGGCGACAACAGCAACGGCTGCGAGGTCGCGGGCAGCTGCAAGTGTACGCCCGGCGAGCAGGTCGCCTGTTACACCGGCTCGCCCGAGACCAAGGACGTCGGCATCTGCAAGAGCGGCCTGCAGACCTGCAATCCGATGGGCACCGGCTTCGGCGCCTGCGACGGCGAGGTGCTGCCGGGCGCCAGCGACATCTGCGGCAACGGACTCGACGACGACTGCAACGGCGCCAAAGACGAGGACCCCGACGCCGACAAGGACGGCTGGACCGTCTGCGGCGGCGACTGCTGCGACGCGATCGGCCCGAATTGCTTGAACCCCGAGCTCGTCAATCCCGGCGCCTTCGAGGTCATGGGCAACATGGTCGACGACGACTGCGACGCCAAGGTCGACAACGTCGTCCCCGCCTGTGACGGCGGCCTCGCCAGCAACTCGGCCGACCCGCTCGAGTACGCCAAGGCGATCGACCTGTGTCAGTTCACCACCGAGGCACCGCAGCTCAAGGACAAGAAGTGGGGCGTCATCAGCGGCCTGTTCAGCCGCTCCAACGGCCAGGGCGCCCCGAACGCGGCGGCCCGCTCGATCCGCACCGGCTTCGGCTCGGCGATCACCCCCAAGGCCAACACCAGCCTCGCGGTGCTGTCGACCGGCAACGCCGCCGACAGCACCGACGCAAACCCGCCCCATGCCGCGTTCCAGGGCGGCAAGGACATGGGCAGCGACGCCAACGTGCCGGCCGACTGGCTCGCCGCCAACGGCAACAACTTCCCCAACGTCAACGGCTGCCCGGAGCCGCAGGGCGGCAACACCGGCCGCGACACCATCCAGCTCAAGCTGCGCATCCGCGTCCCGACCAACGCCCTGTCGTTCAACGCCAAGATCTACTTCTTCTCCTCCGAGTACCCG
>NZ_JACCSO010000567.1 GCF_013812955.1 Nannocystis sp.
GCGCGGCGCTGCTCTCGATCGGTCTGCTGGTCGCGCCGGCGCCGAAGCCCAGGGCGACGACCTCGGACCTCACGCCAGCGGCCCGCATCCATCATCAGCGTGGGCTCACCGCCCTCGACGCGCGCGAGTTCGAGGCGAGCATCGGCGAGCTCGAGCGCGCTTATGCATTGTTGCCGGATCCGCTGCGGCACCGGGATGGCCGCAGCAAGGTCCTGGGCTCGCTGCGCGCCGCGCTGCTCGAGGCTCACGCAGCGACCGGCGACCGCGCCCGACTCGAGCGGCTCCAGGCGCTGCTGCTCGCGCATGGAGAGGCGCTGCGCGTCGCGCTGGGGCCTTCGGGGACGCCCGAGGACTTCGCCATGATCGAGGTCGCCTTGCAACAAGTCGAGACCCAGCTGAGGCGCGAAGCGCCCGTGCCGCCCGCGGCGGCGCCGGTGGCGAGCCCGGCGGTGTCGCAGCAGGCAGCGCGCCCCCCTTCATTATCCGAATCATCCAGATCATCCGCGGTGGGCCGCGAGCGTGGCCTGCGGATCGCCGGTGGCGTGCTCATGGGCGTCGGCACCGCGGCGCTCGGCGTGATGGCGTACGGGGTCGTCGTCCACATCGACGACCGCCACAAGCTCCAGAGCCTGACCGCGTTCGTCGCCGCGAGCGGAGCGCGACCGACACACGCCCAGGACCAGGAAGCACTCCGCTACCTCGAGGGCTCCGACCAGCACCGGACCCTCGCGGCCGTCATGGGTGTGCTCGGCGGTGTCGCGCTGATCACCGGCGTCGGATTGCACGTCGCCGGGGGCAAGCGAGCGCAGAATCGGCTCGCCCCGGCGCTCGGGCCTCGCTTCGCGGGCGTCACCTGGCGGCTGGTGTTTTGAGCGGGCGCGATATGGCCTGTGCCAGGTCTGTGACAGTCGCCGGCTGGACCGGTCGCGGTGGCGAACGCCTCGAGCGTGGCTCGCTGTTGGGTCTGGCACGGGACGTAGGCGCCCGGCCGTGCGCATGCGGACATGGCGCCCGCTACTGCATCCGCACGGCCACCCGGCGCCGTTCACGAAGACGCCAGGATTGCTGCGCAACATCGCCATGGGGCGACGGGCTGCTTGGCCAGCAGACGGGCCACCCGTCCCGCCGGTGAGTCGCCTGCACGCTTGGCACACGCGCCAGGGCCCGCTAGTCTGGCAAGATGATTCGCCGGCTGCTGCGCAGTCACTGCGAGAGCTTCGCGCTGGTGGTTTCCCACAGGGTTGCCGCCGGCGACGTGCGCATCCCGGTCACCGCCACGAGGGCCGCGGCGCTGCTCGAGTCGCTGTTGCCCGATCCGTTCTATGCGTCGGCGCTGCGGAGTATCGTCGCGGAGCTCGAACCGTGGGATGCTCGCGGCGAGGACCGCCAGGTGCTCGCGCGCGTGGTCGCGGCGATTGTCGCTGGGCGACTCGTTCTGGTTCGTGGCACACCACCGCCGCTTCTACGGGGATATGAAGGAACCCGGCCGCCTGCGGATCCTTCGGCCGAGGACGATATTTCACGATCGCCGCCGCCTGTCGATGCGACCCATTGGGTGGAGATCTACCTCGTCGACGGGGACAATGAGGGTATTCCCGGCCAGCGCTATCTCGTCATCAGCGCCGACGGCCGGCAGTATCGCGGGTATACTGACTCCCTTGGATCAGCCCGGATTACCCGCCTGCCGCCCGGAACCTGCCAGGTGTCGTTTCCGGACCTCGACGCCGGCGCCTGCCAGCAGGTTGCCTCGCGCGATGGCGCGCCGTGATGCATCCCCCAGCATAGATTTTGGCCCTCGCTTGGGATAATCAGTCCGGGGCTCGCTTGTCGCCATCCGCCGTGCTGGCGGTCGATCCCGCCCATGCGAAGCCGCGAGGACCTCATGTCGACCCACAAGATCATGCCAGGAGAGTGCCTCAGCACCCTCGCCGAGCGCACGGGTCTACCCTTCGCCACGATCTGGAACGATCCGGGGAATGCCGAGCTGCGGGCAGCCGGGCGCGATCCGAACGTCCTGGCGCCCGGTGACGAGGTCTCGCTGCCGCCGTCGACCCCGCGCAGCTTCGAGGTCGAGGCGGACGATACGTATTACTTCCGCGTGAAGCGCCCTCAATCGGTGTTTCGGCTCCGGCTCCAGCGCAACGGCGAGCCCCTGGCCAACGAGCCCTACGTGTTCACCACGGGGGGCCGGGCGCTTCGAGGGGCGGCTGACGGCGACGGGCTCATCGAGGCGGCGATATCGGCCACCTTGACGAGGGCGACCCTCCTGCTCCCGGAGCGCGGCGAACAGTACGAGATTGCCCTGGGTCATCTCGAGCCCGCGGGGCACTGGCGAGGCGCCGCGCAGCGGCTACAAAACCTCGGCCTCTGCGATGGTGAGCCATCCGAGCTGAACGAGGACCTTCACGGTGCTCTGCGCCACTTTCAGGCGCTGCGCGGCCTGGCGGTGACGGGCGCGCTGGACGAGCCGACGATCGCCGCCCTTCAGGAGGCGCACGGGTGCTGACCCGCGATCAGGACGAGAACGACCAGCGAGGCCCGACCTCGAGCGTGTTGAACGTGTCACGTTCGCTGGCGGAGCGCGCGGCTGCAAAGGTCCCGATGAGCCTGGGCTGCTCGGGCTCGGGCGCGTCGGCTTTCGGCGCCCGATCTTGTGGCTCCGGCAAACTCATGCCGCCCAGCGTGCCCCCGCTCCGAGGTCGATGCAAGCGATGAATCTCGCGTACAACGCATCAAGAGGTCCCCATGCATGACTCGAGACACCGCGCCCGAACATCCCTCGTCCTGCTCGGTCTCCTGAGCCTGGGCGGCTGCGACAAGCGCCCTGAGCCGGGCGCCTCGACAGCCGAGAAGCCGGGCCCGACCGGGCAGGCCGGACCGACCGAGACCAGGATCGCGCTCGAAGTCCCGCCGGGGCTCGCGCTCATGGTGGACGGTGAGCCGAGGGGGAACGCGCCGGCGGGGCCGCTCATCGTGTCCCCGGGCAAGCACGCGCTCGAGGTCGAGGGCCCGTGCGGGAAGGCCAGCGCCTCGGTCGACGCCGCAGCGGGCGCGCTGACCACGGTGGGCGCCGGGGACTTCGCGGGGCTGAAGGTCGCGCGGCTGGCGGTGGTGGCGAAGCAGCTGGACGGTACGCCGGTGCGGCCCGCGGTGTTCCTCGGGGACTGGGCGGTCCCGGGCATCGCCGGCGCACAGGTCCTGATCCCGGCCTGCAAGCTGCGCCTGACGATCACCGCGGAGGGCCTCGGGGGGTTCATGGAGGACATCGAGTTCGAGGCCGGCCAGGCGTATGTGCGCGACGTGGTGCTGGCGCCCGGGCCTGACATGGTGCGCATTCACGGCGGGCACTTTCGCATGGGACCGCCGGGGCCGGACCTCTACGATCCGAAGTTTGTGGGGGTCGGGCCTGGCGAGGATTTTGAGGGGTGGCCGTGGATCAAGACCTACGAGGTCGATGTGCAGACCTTCGAGATCGATCGAACCGAGGTCACGGCGGAGCAGTTTCACGCCTGCTACAAGGCTGGATACTGCTCTCGCTCTGTGCTGCTCTGGGGAGGTACGAAAACGCCGAAAGAGCACGCTCAATGCAGCACCGAAATTTTCGAGGACCTGCGCGATCCGAAGAGCGGACGCGCCGCGCACCCCGCCAACTGTGTCGCGCCCTGGGAGGTGGAGAAGTACTGCCAGTGGGTCGGAAAGCGGCTTCCCTCCGATGCGGAGTGGGAGTTTGCGGCCCGCAGCCGAAACTCGGGGTACGCCTGCGCGTGGGGCGGCGACCACACCATCAAGATTGGCTGTGACCGCTCCAAGTATGGGCAGGATGCGGGTACGAAGGACGTCTGCAGCTTCCCGGAGGACAACACGGAGCAGGGGCTGTGCGACATGATGGGCAACGTCGCTGAACTCGTGACACATGCGGTGGTGCCCGGGCGCCCCATGGAGAACGACTGCCCGTATAATACGGTGACTCGCGGCGGCAGGTGGGGAGAAGGCTACATGCTTAACTTCGAACCGGGCGGCTGTCTCGGGATGCAGCAGTCCGAGCGGTACGGGTTTCGCTGCGCGCGCGATGTCGCGGCCGCAGGCGGCCCGCGCTGACCCAACGAACGAGCTGGAGTTGCACAGATGCCACGGGAGAGGACCATCTTTCGAAACCCCGTCCCCGGGACCGTCATGAAGCGGCCCTTGCCGTGCATCGACCTCGATCCGGCGACGCTGGACCCGGACCGCCTGGTCGAACCGGCAAAATGTCGAGACAGGTACCGTGCGATCACAACCATTGGAGGCAAGGTCTTCCAGTGCCCGAACCTGGGCGGGTGCGAGATCGGGGCATTCCTCTACCCTCGCAAGCTCAAAGAGAAGTATTTCCATTTTCACCAGGGCATCGATCTCGGGCGCCTGGCGCCTGGTGTCGAGGAGCTAGAAGAGGGCCGTGGTGCCGAGGGACTGCCGATCCTTTCCGTCACCGCGGGGATCGTCGTACACACGCAGGAGTGGGATGGAGCGTCCAGCGGGTACGGGACCTGCGTGGGGATCTACCATGCGGAGAGTCAACGCCTGTTCTGGTACGCCCACTGCCAGCTCAAATCTATCAAGGTCAAGGAGTTCGAGCCGGTCGTCGAGGGGCAGATCATCGCGCTCGTCGGAAACACGGGGAAAGCAGGACCACCGCATCTCCACTTCGAGGTGATCGACTCACCGCTTGTGGGCGGCAAACGCAAGTACAAGCAGATCATTGGCGGAGATTCCTGGGAACGAGAGCTCGGAAGCAAAAAAAAAGAGAGCCCGCGGCTCGATCCCCTGATGGTGCTCGAGGAGCTCGGCCCCTGGGGGCCCAGGGAGGTCTACGCACCTCCGGGCGCGGCCTTCGACCCGCAGGTGGCCGCAACTCTTCACCGTGACGTCGAGGTCAGGTCCTATGGTGGCTACTTCCCGCTCGGCGCCAACAACTTCTGGCACGGGGGCGTGCATCTCCCGATGCCCGAGGGCAGCCCCGTCCATGCCCCGTGCGACGGCACGATCGTCGCGGTCCGGCTCGCGCCGAGCGCCTCGTCCGGGACCTGGAAGTCCGGGCATACGAGCTTCATCCTCATGCGGCACGAGCTCTCGCAGGCGGTCTTCGAGCGCATGCAGAGCGGGTCGGCCGCGCCGAAGCCGGAGCCGAAGCCCACCACCCCGACGAGCGGGAAGATCGGCTTCGGGTACAAGGTCACGAACCCCGAGGCCGTCAACAAGGTCAAGGCGAGGCTGTACGAGCTGGAATACTACGACCCTGACGAACCGGCCCGGCTGACCGATGGCGCGGTGGAGCGCGAGCTCGGGGAGGCGATCGAGGCGTTTCAGCTCACGCTCGATAATCCCTACAAGAAGAAGCCCGAGAAGTGGCCCGACGGCGTCGTCGACGTCTCGGGTTACACGTGGGACCATCTGTTCCCGCCCGAGGAGCCGAGCGAGGAGCCTGCCGCGCCAAAGCAGCCCGCGTCCGACCCCAAGCGCACCGTCTACTGCCTCTACATGCACCTGCAACCGCTCACGTTGCAGGAGGCGCGCGCGGCCGGCATCGAATGGGTGGAGCGCGCGAAGCTGCCGGCGGGGGCCGAGCAGGCCAGCGAAGCGCCCGTTCCGGCGGAGGTCTCGGCGGAGGACCGCGAGGACCGGGAGCAGGCCGACGCGCACCGGATCAAGGCCGACGTGTACCTGGGCGCGAGCAACACCGCGGACATCGAATGGGTCGAGCGGCGGCTGATCACGCTGGGTCTGCTGACGGCGCGGGCTGAACCGACAGGGGTCGCGGACGCCGACCTCGACGCCGCGATCAAGGCCTTCCAGGCGGAGCACCCCTGGCACGGCAAGAGCAGCTATTGGGACGGTGTCGTGGAGAAGGGCGGGAAGACCGACAAGTACCTGCGCAAGACCGCGTTCGAGCTCGCCGCCAAGCAGGACGCGACGCCCGGCGGCGGCGGCAGCGACTCGATCGACCCGGCGCTCGCGGCCGCGCTGGCGCAGCTGGACAGGTTGGGGATCGCCGAGGTGGTGTCCGGCCTGAACATTCGGATCTCGGGGGGAAAGCCGCTCTGGAAGTCCGGCCGGGCCGGGAGTTTTAATCGGGACGGTCACCCCGAGATCCGCCAGGAGATCCACTGGGAGGTCTTCTCCGAGGCGCTGCTGTTCCCGAGCTGGGACACGATCGACGACAAGGACGACGATCTGCACGCCGACCTGCCGGCGACCATCCTCGAGAAGATCGAGATCTGGCAGGACAAGATCCTCTCGCCGCTCGAGATCTTCGCGTTTTATCAGCGCGACGCCTGCCACGATATGCGGCGCACCGCGTGCCGGTTTCGCAGCGAGTGGGGCCTCGACATCGACCAGACGATCAGCCGGCTCGAGCAGCTGCAATTCAGCACGCAGGGGGTGCGCGAGGCGCTCGAGCCGTATCAGTGGTGGGGCAGGGCCGGCGATGTGCTGCCGCAAGGCATGACCCACGTATGGCACTACAACCCGATCGAGTTCTTCCGCGTCTATCAGGAGATCCTGGACGGGATGAAGCCGGCTCCGCCGCCCGAGCCGCGGGACCCGGAGACCCACGGGTCGCTGATCGTGCACGTGCGCGGGGCCAACGGGATGCCGCCGAAGCAGGCCGTGACCGTCGCCCTGGCTTATGAGCTGAGCTCATACGCCGGGGAAGAGACCGACCAGTCCGGCACCGCGACGTTCCACGGGGTCCCGCTGGGCACCTACGATGTCTCGGTGCTCGAGGTCGACGGGGATCCGAGGCCCGCCGAGGTCTTTGGATACACGACGACCGAGCTCACCATCGAGACCGCGCTGGAGGGCAAGCCCGTGCAGCGCGGTGAGCTCACGGTATGGGTGCGCAAGGCGACCGGCGGCGCAGCCGTCGGCGCGAAGGTCACCCTCAGCGGGGCGGCGCTGGACCGCAAATTCGGGACGCTCGAGGTCGGCAAAAAATCGAAGGTCGTCTTCCCCGATCTCCGGGGCGGCGACTACAGCTTGAAGGTGGTGTATTCCGCGAAGCCGGCCCACCCGAACGGGAGCGTCGAGGTCGACGAGGCGATCAGCTTCGACGGCATCAAGAAGAAGGCGCGGATCACGGTCCCGCGCGGATAGGGCGACGTCCAGGTCCAGCACGACGACGGCGGCGTGCCGGTCGTCGGAGCGGTCTTCGACGAGCACGGGAAGCCCCTGTTCTCGATCTCCACCGCCGCCCTCGTGGAAACCCGCTGGCCCCGGCGTTGACGCCGGCGCGACTCGCAGACGATTCGACGAAGCGAGCATCAAAGGGCCCGTGCTACCCGTTGCGCGGGCGGCGGGGGTCGCCGTGGATCGGCAGCAGGGCGCCGGTCTGGACCAGGGCGTCGAACTGGGCCGTGAGGTCGCGGGCGAGGGTGGGGTTCTCGAGGCACAGGCCGGCCTCGAGGTTGCGCTGCTGGCCGGCCTGGGTGAAGTTGGCCGAGGTCAGGAAGACCTGCGTGTCGTCGACGACGATGCACTTGGCGTGCAGGATGGCGCGATCGCCGGGGTCCGGGGCGAGGCTGCGGGGGTCGTAGTAGAGCACCGGGCGGCGCTGGCCGGGCCACAGGTGGTTCGTGAAGTGGGACCGGAACCGGTTCACCCAGTCGGAGGCCTCGAGCTGTGCGTATTGGGCGTCGTCCCGGCGCTCGACGTTGGCGAAGATGCGCACGGAGAGCCCGGGGCGCGCGTCCATGGCGTCGGCGAGCGGCTGCCAGAGGGCGCGAGCGCGGAGCAGGGCCTCACCCTCGCGCGCGCGGTCGAAGGCGTAGTTGGCGATGAGCACGCTGCGGCGAGCGGCGCCGCAGAGGCCGCGGATCACGACGGCGGTGTCGCGGGGCGAGGTGCCCGGCGCGTCGGGGCCGCTCCACACCAGCTCGACGCGGTCGGCGGCCTGCTGCCGGTGGCGGCGCTCACCGGCCAGCTTGCGCAGCACGAGGGCGGTCTGCGCGGCGGTGAAGCTCTGGCCATGGAGCTCGCCCAGCGTGCGCAGGACCTCGTCGAGCATGTCCTCGGGGACATGTCGGCGGGCCGCGCTGCGGGTGAATGGGGCACGCAGGCGGCCGGCCTCGAGCGCCGACGCGAGGTCGTCGAGCGCGGTCGGACCGAGGCCAGGTAGCATCATGATCGAGGGTGCCCCGGGGGGCGCCGCGTTGACAAGCGAGGTCACGGGTCGACGAAGAACTCCGCGCCGAGGGCGTCGACGGTCGAGACCACGAGCGCGCGATCGAGGAGCTCGTTGCGGCGCTCGCAGGAGGGCTCGCCGATGAGCAGGCAGCCGTGGCACGCGGCGCCGTGGAGGAAGCGCTCCTCGTGGCGGTCGGTGGGCAGGTGCTGGGCGCAGATCGGGTCGTTGGAGCACAGGCGGCCGAGCTCGAGCGCGAACTGCAGGTAGTGCTCGATGCGGCGCCCGACCGCGACCAGGCCGCCGAGCGTGCCCTCGGAGCCGGGGGTGCCGGTGTACAGCAGGATCCCGTGGCCGGTCTTACCGGCGTAGATGCGCTCGCTGATCGCGGTCGCGGCGTACCCACATTCGAGCGCGACCGCCTGGATCAGCAGGTGCGCGAGCGAATGCAGCATGACGTAAGGCGCGCCCGGAGACACGGCCTTGTCGAGGCGGCGTGCGCCCGCCCAGGCGGCGAAGCCCTGATCGAGCTGGCGGGCGCGGGCCTGGACGGGTCGGCGATCCATCCACTTTGTGATCGCGCCATTGTCGAAGCCGAGGAACACGCCCTCGCCGCGGTTCTCGACGGCGGGGATCCAGGACGGCTCGCGCGAGAGCGCGGCCCGGCGGACCCCGAGGTTGAGCTCGCCGTCGATGTCGGGCATGACCGCCTCGAAGCGGGTGAAGCCGATCTGGGCGACGACCTCGCGCAGCTTGTGGACGAGCACGACGCGCTCGAGGCGACCCGCGAGCAGCGGCGGGAGGGCGTCCAGGACGCGGGTGCGGGCGAAGAAGTCGTCCTCGGGCTCCTCCTCGTGGGCGGCCTCGGGCGGGCAGGCGAGCAGGGTCTCGATCTCGGCGGCCTTGATCTTCTTCTCGGGCTCGGCGGAGGCCGGGCGGTTGCGGCGCTGGATGTCGGCCCAGATGTCGGCGTCCTTCAATGTGCCGAGGTGACGGGTGATCCTCGGCTTGTTCTTGCGGCGGAGGCTGATCAGGTCGTCGAGGCTGTCGACGGTCTCTGCCAGGATGTCCCAGACCTCGTCGACGGCCTTGCGCACCGCCTCGTCGGCCTCGGGCAGCGAGATGACGCGCAGGACCTGGGCGAAGTAGGCGTTGCTGGCCGAGCGCACGAGCAGCCGGGCCCACTCGGGCTCCTCGCTGTCCTGGGCGCGGCACTCCTCGTTCGCGTGGCGACCGAGCCAGGGACGCTCGCCGCGACATCGACCGAAGACGCGGCTGTCGGTCAGCTTGGCCTCGCCGAGCGGACGGCGGGCGCCGGTGGCCTCGCAGCGAATGTAGATATCACCGAGGTCGCCGCCGGTGCCGCCCTCGTCGATCCACAGGCGCGCGCGGGTCGGCGGGTCGCCGGCGTGCACGAAGCGATACCAGTCGATGTCGCTGATATGTCCGTTGCGACAGGCCTGGACGAAGCGCACCGGGACGACGGGGACCTTCTTGCCGTCGTGCAGGTAATTGCTGCCGCCCTCGAGGCCGCGCCAGTGCACGAGCGGTCGGGTGCGGTACGGCTTGCCGCCCGCGTCACGATGGACCTTGCCCTCGACCTGGGCGACGAACCACGCGGGGAATACGAAGCAGGTCACGCCGGCGCGCGGGGAGTCCGGGTCCTCGTCGTTGACGGGCGGCGAGAACATCGGCAATCGGGTGCCCTCGGGCAGCTCGAGCTGCTTGGCGATGCTGGCCTCCAGGCGCTTCTCGTGGACCGGGCGGCGGCCCTGCTCGGTCCAGTGCTCGAGGCCGCCGAGGATCACCGAGTGCAGCGGCAGATCGATCATCGCGCCGGGGCCGAAGGTCGTGATCATCTGGCTGCGGCGGATCTGGCCGGAGACCGGGACCTTGTTGGGCTTGTTCATGCGTGCTCCTGCTCGTCGTCGACGAGGTGACCGTCCGGGTTGCGGATCCAGAGGTCGACGGCGGGCTCGACGTCTCGCAGGCTGCGGGCCGCCGTGAATTTGCCGTACTCCACGGGCAGCGTGGACAGCTTTGGATCGCCGGGTTGGTGCAGGAGCGGCCAGTCCTTGCCGGCGTCGTGCTGGTATTGCAGGCCCTCGCCGACGACCTGCTGCGCCTGCGCGAGCTTCGACCAGTCGTCGAGCAATCGTTGCACCCGCGCGCGCACGTGCTGGCGCAGCTGGGCCCGGGCTGCGGTGTTGAGGTCGGGATCGTGGGCCTCGGCGCGCGCGGCGATCACGTCGGCGACGAAGCCGAGTCGGTCGCGCTCGGCGGCGATGTCGACCGCGCGCTTGCCCGGGGTGAGCCGCTTGTTGCCGTGGCGGCACAGGGCGACCGTGATCGCCGCCAGGCCGCGGCCGAGCGCGCGGGGGGAGAAGGGCGTGACGCTGGTCGCCTCCACGGCCCGGTAGAAGCTGGCGTGCCAGGCGGCGAAGCGCTCGTAGTGCGAGCGATCGCGCGGGCGATGCACATTCAATAGAGTAATGACCAGGCCCGGGCGCTGCTCGTCGCGGCCGACGCGGCTGGTCGCCTGGATGTACTCGGCGGCGGTCTTCGGCTGGCCGAGCACGACCATCAGGCCGAGGCGCGTGATGTCGAGGCCGACGGAGATCATGTTGGTGGCGAGGGCGACGTCGACGCGGTCCTTCTCGTGGAAGCGCGAGCCCAGGCGGCGCTTGGTCTCGGCGACGTCGCTGGTGCTGACGCGGGAGGTGAGCTCCTGCGGCAGGTGGTCGATGCTGCGGTTGGCGAAGTCGCCCTCGGCCTCACCGTGGCGGCGGCGGTCTTTATAATAGGTGAGGCGCGCGTTGACCTCGTCCTCGACGATGCGCCGGCTGCCGCCGAGCTCGCGCAGCGAGTTGAAGTATCCGAGCAATGTCATGTACGGGTCGGCGGGGTTGTCGACATTCTTCGCCCCGCCGGCCTGCAGCCATTGCTTCTGCGCGGCGGCCATCAGCGCCAGGTAGGTGCGCAGCAGCACGACCTTGAGCGAGCGGCCCTGGCTGGCGATGCCGAGGTAGAGGCGGGCGTGCTTCTCGCTCGGCTTGACGGTGCGGGCGAAGAAGCTGTCGCGGGGATCGGGCCCGGGCGGCGGGAAGACCTCGACGACGTTGCGGCCGAACAGCGCCCGGATCTGCTTCTCCGCGCGGCGAACGGTCGCGGTCGATGCGATGATCTTCGGGCGGACCTCGATATCACCGTGCTTGCGGGTGGCGAGCGCGTCGAGGGCGGTCTCATAGAGGCCGACCATGGTCCCGAGCGGGCCCGAGATCAGGTGCAGCTCGTCCTGAATGATCAGGTCCGGCGGGAGCAGCGGGCGGGCCAGCGGGCGGCCCTCACCGGGCTCTGCGGGCCCGTAGAAGCCGTTCGCGTCCGAGCGGTCGGCGCCGCCGAGCAGGACGCCGGCCTCGCCGACCCAGGGCAGGCCCGCGAACTTGTCGACCGTGGCGATGACGAAGCAGGGCAGGCGCCGATACAGCGGCTCGTCGACCGCGACCAGCGGCAGCGCCTGATTGCGGGTGAATAGACAATCGCGGTTGCTGCAGCGGATCTGCAGCTCGCGGGGATGATCGATGGTGGGGTGCAGGCGAAACGACTTCTCGTTGAAGGCCGCGCCGCACCAGGGGCAGTTCTCGAGCGGGATCGGTGACGGGTTGCGCTTGTCGTTGGCCTGGTAGGCGAGGGTGCGGGCGCGGGCGGTGGTCGGGCGGCTGTCTCCCTTCGAACCCATGGCATTGGGGGTCGCGGCCTGTCCGACCCACAGGCCGATCTCGAAGGGCCAGGTGCCGAGGCGCTGCGGATCGCGCTGGCGCTCGAGCTCGAGCGCGCAGATCAGGGTGGCGGCGCGGCCGAGCTGATCGAGGGTCAGGAGGCGCAGGGTATAGCGCATCAGCACGCCGACCCCGGCGCCGAGCAGGCCGGGGTTACGCAGGCGACGCAGGACCAGGGTGAAGGCAGAGAGGCCGAGGTAGGCCTCGGTCTTGCTGCCGCCGGTCGGGAAGAACAGGAGGTCGACGACGCGGCGATCGCCGTGGGTCGGGTCGATGATGCCGGGGAGGTTGAGGAGGATGAAGGCGAGCTGGAAGGGGCGCCAGCGCGGCGGATCGACCTGCTCGGGGCGCTTGTCGGTGCCGTGGCAGGCCCGCTGGCGCATGGCGGTGGCGACGGCGCGGTTGGCCAGCTGGAAGGCGTGGAAGGCGTCGGGGTCGGAGGCGAGGGCGGTGAGGCCGGCGGCGATCCGGTCGCGCGCGAACTCGGCGCGCTCGAGGAGCTGGTCGCAGGTGTCCTTGCGCAGGCCCGTGAGCTGGACCTCGGCCTGGCCCTTGAGCCAGGTCGTATAAGCGTCGAGCAGAGGCGTGATGCTGTCCTTGAGGACAGCCCCGCCGGGGACCGCGGCGATCGCCTCCATGCCGAGGTCGACCCCGGGGATCGCGGTGGCGATGACCTTCTCGACCTCGGCCTGCGGCATCCAGGTGGTCTCGACATCGCGGCACTTGCCGTGCTCGTCGCAATGGACCCTCACCGATACGTTGTGGCCGACCGCGTGCTCGGCCACGGTGCGATACTGCAGGTCGGTGACGCGGTCGTCCCAGTCGGTCGAGCTGCGCACATCGGGGCGGGCGACCAGGTCGACCGCGCTCGTGATCCGCAGGCCGGCCTGGAACACCCAGGCCTGCTCGCGCGCGCCCTCGACGGGCGGGCGTCGGTTGACGAGGAAGATGGAGACGGAGCGGGTGCCCGGCGGCAGGCCGTTGCGGGCCGGGGCAGGGCGCACGGAGAGGACCAGCTCGAGGCCGCCGCTGCCGGCGATGGCGTGCGCGGGCTGGTTCTCGTGGAGCGGGAGCTCGAGCGTCTCGGCGCGCGGCCGCCGTGACCAGCGGGGCGCGCGGTGGTGCTCGATGTCGGCCTCCTCGAGCGGCAGCGGGCTGTAGTCGCCCCAGCGCGCCGTGACGGTGAGGCTGCGGGCCTGGGCAGGGATGAGCAGGCTGAGGCCGATGGAGGACGGGAACAGCCCCTTGCGCGCCGCGGTCGCCTCGGGGGCGGATTCGTCGTCGCCGGCGCGGGCCTTGTCGATGCCGTCGATCTCACCGTCGGCGTCGTCGCCCTCGCGCTCGCCAGGCGGGGCCTCGAAGGGCACCAGGAAGCCGGTCAGGTACCAAACCGAGGGGGTGGTGGGCAGGACCTCCTCGGCGTGCGCGGCGTCATCGGGGGCCGGCCCGACCAGGTCGAGCGCGAGAGCGGAGGCGAGCTGATCGCGGACCTGGGCAGGAACCTGCACCTTGCGACGGTACATGAGTGCGGCGCAAGACTCCAGGAGAGTCGGCGAAAAGATCGACTGTTCGGCTGACTCTCGTGGACCCGCATCCTCTGGCCCCGTCACTCGGCAGCGCACGTCGGATGGACTTGACCTCGCGGCTTTGTTCGGCGTCTGATGCACTGACCGGGTTCACACGATAATGCGAATCGACGCTTCTCTCCGCTCGCTTGCCGACCTCTCCGGGGTCCGAGACGGCCCCCGGGCCACGCTCCGTTTTCTACAGACGCTGCTCAGGTTCAACCAGCGGCCGCTCGACGAACTCCTCGCCATGGGCCGAGACGGGCCTCCGGTGACGCGGCTGTGGCTCGTACTCGAGACGCTCTACTTCGTGAATGATCCGTCCGCGATCCGTCGAGTGCTCGTCGAGAACCGGAATGCTTATAGCCGAGCGACGAACCTCGAGGCGCCGTGGCTGCGTGACTTGCTCGGTGCAGGACTGCTCACGACCGACGGTCCGGAGTGGCTCGCGCTGCGCCGCGCGTCGCAGCCCGCGTTCCTCGCTGATGGGCTCGCCGCGGTCGCCGAGCGGCTCGCCCATACCACCAACCGCGTCCTCACCACGTGGCAGCCCTGGCGCGAGCCGGGGGCCGTGGTGGATGTCTTTCCCCACCTCGTGGCGCTGACCGTGGCGCTCGCCTTGCGGGCGTTCTTCGATCATGACGTGGACGAGGCCGAGGCGCTGGCTGTCGCCCATGCGCTGCTCCGCGGCCAGGAGCATATCCTGCGTCACATTCGTTACCCGTTCTGGCCCCCGGACCCGGTGCCGCTGCCCCAGAACATCCGCTATCGGGCCGATGTCCGCACGGTGCGGGCGGCCCTTCGATCCGCCGAAAATGCGCGCACCCGCAGGGGCGACCGGGACAGCGCCCGCGACCTCTTTGCGCTGTTCGCCGCGGCACCCGGGGACGACACGCGCGAGGCGGCGCAGCGCCGGCGCGACCAATTCGTGACGACCTTCATGGCCGCGCCGGAGAACACCGCGACCGCGCTCACATGGACGTTGTATCTGCTCGCGCGCCACCCCGCGGTGCTCGCCTCGGTGAACGACGAGCTGTGCGCGTGGCCCGGCGGCCCGGCCGCGTTTCCGGCGCGTGCGGGGGTGTTCCCGCAGCTGCGACGGGTGCTGAGCGAGACGCTCCGGCTGTATCCCGGTGCGCCGTACTTCGACCGTCGCGCGCTCGCCGACGATACGCTGGCCGGGGAGTCGATCCCACGCGGCGCGCTGGTGATGGTTTCTCCGTACGTCATCCACCGCACGACCCGCTTCTGGACCGCGCCGGCCGAGTTTCGTCCGGAGCGTTTCGCACCGGGCGGCGATGGGACGGACAACCCGGCCTATATTCCGTTCGGCGTGGGACCGCGGCGTTGCATCGGCGATCAGTTCGCGCTCCTCATTCTGGAGATTGTTCTGCCTCGCTTGCTCGCGCGCCTGCGCCCGGAGCGGCTCGACGCGACCCCAGTCGACGTGGACCCGCAGATCAACCTCCGCCCGCGGGGCGGCATGCTGCTGCGCCTTTGTCCCACGGAGGTTCGGGGTCGTGAGTAAAGGGATGGGAACCGTACGCGATCTTCGCGTCGCCAGACGGGCTCGGTCTGCAGGTGCCGCGGATCTTCGTCGAGGTCAAGCATCGGCCCAATACGCAGATCAGCGCGCCCGATGTCCGGTCTTTTCTCGGCGGGCGCAAGACCGGCGACCGCTGCCTGTACGTGAGCACCGGCGGGTTCACCAAGGAGGCCCGGTACGAGGCGGAGCGCGCCAACGTGCCGCTGCAGCTCGTCGACATGCCGATGCTGCGGGTGCTGCTGGTCGAGCACTACGAGCAGGTCGACCCGGAGACCCGCCGCCTGGTGCCGCTGACGAAGCTCTACTGGCCGATCGAGCAGGGGGGGTGAGCTTGCGCTTGCGGGGTCAGGTCGACGATAGCCACCCCTTGCTGGCGAGGTTGTCCCAGGCCAGGCGGATCTGTTGGTCGGAGAAGCAGCGCTTGCGTTCGCCCCATCGATGAACTAGTTCCACAGCGATCTCAGGCCCGGCGGCCAGCTCGCGTGTGGCCACCCAATGGACGGTAGCCAGAAGCTCCATACCAAAGGGCGTCTCGAAGCCTTCTACCAGGTCGACGACGCGATCGAAGTGCGCGCGTGTGATGGGAGAGTCCGCGAGTACTTGCAATGCGTCCTCGACCGCACCAGGGACCAGCTCCAGGAGCTTGTTCGGCGCGTCCCCGCCGTCGGCGTAGCCAGACACGAAGTGACCTTCGATGTGTTTGAGGACGTGGCGGAGGTTCTCGGCGTAGGGTCCATAGATCGCCTTCTTGAATTGAAGGCGGAGCGTCTCCCCTGCCTCCTGCGTGAAGTACAGGAGCTTGTGAACCTCAAGCAGTGAAATGTAGGGCTCCATTAGACCTGCGAGATACCGCTCCATGAGCCCGATGAGGACCGCCCGACCAGCGGTCATCCTGGGCGTCGAGGCCGATCGGGCCATGACCTCGGCCGGTGGCGAGCCCGATGGCTCGTAGATGAGGACATTGACGTGCGAGAGCGGAGCGAGGGCGCGCTCGATCAGGGGGCGCACGCTGGCCCAGTCGAGGCCGCCCAGGCCGCAGCCGAGGGGGGGGATCGCGATCGAACGAATGTCGAGCCGCAGGATGTCATCATGGAGAGCGACAAGTCCCGCCTCGATGTCCTTGATCTGACTTTTACCCCTCCAGTGCCGTTTCGTCGGGAAGTTGATGATGAACCGGGGGTTCATCAACTGTTCGGTCTTGAAGATGAACATCTTGCCGGGCTGAACCTCCTGACGCTTGCATGCAGATTCGTAGGCCTTTAGGTTGGCAGGGTATGCGCGGCTGAACTGGGCCGCGATTCCGCGACCCATGAATCCGACGCAGTTCACCGTGTTGACGATGGCGTCCGCGTCTGCCTTCAAGATGTCGCCCTGAGTGTGCTTGAGCATTCGTTCCGGTCCTTCAGTAGTACCAGTCGCTCTTGAGCTCGATATGCGGCTTGTGGGGCGCATGCGCCACCGCTGCAGTACATGCGCTGAAAACGGCCTGCGAATGGACGCCGATCCGCTCGACCAAGCTCCAAGGAAATATGCCGTGAAAGAGAAATTCGGCTTGTTTACCCTCCTTGATCGCAGGGTCGCGAAAATCTCTCTCGGCGACGGCCGGCCAGTTGATCTCGTTGAGATGTGTAAGGGACGAATGAAAGGCGGCGTACTTGGCGCCAGCGTTGGAAAGGCTGAACGCCCACAAGACACCCGCCGCCTGCGCCCAGGCGACCACCTTGCTCAGATCAGACTCGAAGTGGACGATCGATCGCTGGCCGCCTCGATAGGTCAATTCCGGGGCGTTGGATTTTGAGATTACGTAGAGCATGACCGAGCGTGGACAAAAATAGAATGGCACGAAGTCTCCAACGTGGCACGCCGGGTGGCAAGCTACCGGGAGGCTCAGGCGTCTCGACTTGATCGTACCCATCCCAATCGTCGCGTGCGGATCGCCGCTGGCGCTGATGGCGGCATGTGACAACAACCCTCCCGCCTTGATGATGCCGCTGAGATTGTCCACGTGCGTGATATGGTAGATCTTTGGCTGTGCGGGCGGGGTGAACATCCGGTCTTGCGAACCGTGGCTCGCGCTCGAGGACGATAACCGCTGGCGGGGCGAGCGGGTGGTGAGCAACCTCTCAGCATGCGCCGCGGTTGACCGACCTGAGCCTGCTGCGCCTGGGCCACGCGGCGAGTCGGGGTGTGGGGCGGCGGTGAGGCCGACGCGGCGTTTAGGGCCGAATTGCCGTCTTGAATGGTCGAACTGGCTGCGCGGCGGCTTCGTGTTGCTCGACGGGGAAGGACCGGCTCAGCTCGATGCCGGGTTCAGCTTCGAGGAGATCCGACTCGGCGTCGACAGAAGCGGACGACGCGGGAGCGGGGTCAGTCGTCGTCGGGGGGGAGGAGGGTGGCCTGGGTGGCGCCAGCGGACGCTTTGGAGGCGCGCTTGCTGGTCTTCTTGGGGGCCTTTTTGGCGGAGCCGGCGGTGGGTTTGGTGGGGGCGGCGGCGAGGCCGGTGAGGCGCTCTTGTTCGGCGCGCTGCTGGTTGAGGTCGAGGAGGCGGGCGAGGACCTCGTCGTGGAAGTCTTGGGGCCAGCGGTAGCGCCAGGGCTTCTTTTTGGTGCGGGCGCGGGGGAGTTCGTCCTCGGTGGGCCCGTCGTCGTCCTCGTAGTCGAGGCGGAACTCGCAGGTGGCGCGCTCGGCGAGGTCGCTCCAGCCGTAGGCGGTCAGGACGGCGCGGTCCATTTCGGCGTGGAGCTCGCGGAGTTTAAAGATGTCCGGGTCGCGCTCGTCGGGGTCGTGGAAGCGGTTGTACGTGGTGGTTAAACCCTCGTTGTTGCGGACCATCAGCTCGGCGCGGAAGGTGTAGTAGCGCTCGCCGATGCGCTCGAGGGGCTCGCTCTGCTGCCAATTCTCGGGGAAGGGGAAGGTCTCGAAGCAGTCGCTTGGGGTGTAGCGGAGGTCGTCTTTCATGGACGAAGCGAAGAACCGTGCCCACACCTCGTGGGCGCGAGATTGCAAGATTCCGAAGCCGCTAGATCTTTCGATCATCACCAGTACTAGTACCGCCGGCCCGAAGTTCTCCAAGGGTGTGCCATTCCTGGATCCACGCGTAGGGCAGCCTGCGCACCCGGGAATAAAGGAAGTGCGAAAACGATCTCCTTGGCATGCCCGCGCCGAAGGC
>NZ_JACCSO010000589.1 GCF_013812955.1 Nannocystis sp.
GCCCAGCTCGACCTCGACGCCGAACACCGCCGCGACTCCTCCGCCGCCGCCGCGCTGATCCGGGCCGGGATCGCCGCCCGCACCGGCGCGCGCGCCCAGGCGATCGCCCACCTCGATGTCGCTATCGCCGGCTTCGAGGCCGCGCAGATGGTCGTGTATGCCGCCTGCGCCCGTCGCCGCAAGGGCGAGTGCATCGGCGGCCTCGCAGGCGCCGCGATGATCGCCGAGGCCGACCGCACCATGGTCGACCACGCGATCGTACGTCCGCGCCAGTGGACCGCCATCTACGCGCCCGGCTTCGGGTGACCCCGCCCGCGCAGCAGATCCGTCGGACCGCCGTCGGACCCGTCGGACCACCCTCGGAATTGGGGCGGCCCCGCCCGCTTCGCCCCCTCGCGCCCGCTCGCTGGACCGCCGTCGCCTTCCGCGCACGGGCGCCGCCTCGCCGCTGCGTCGGGCCTTGGCGCACACGAAATTGACGCCGACCCACGCCCCGGCTCCCTTCCACACCTGAGGTTGCAGCCCCCCAACCCTCGCAAACTCCAGGCCAGGCCGATTTCTTGCCAGAACAGCCGTCATGGTGCGGGCCTGGCCGGGTCGGCAGCGCCCGCTCGCCCCCGCCGCGCGCAACCACCGGACTCCCCCGTGGGCGGCTCCGGGCGAACCTTTGCGCCTGGTATCCCATACGCTCGTATGACTTTTTGTCTGGTCGCCTCGTTCTGCATCTGCCACAGTCAATCCGGTGTGGGTGGCTTCGACTCGGCCGCCACCTGTTGCTCACCAACCTCTTGGCTCGCCTATCCCCTGGCTCGCCAACGAAGCACACCTTCCTGAACGACCGAGGATAGGCCCCATGCCCATGCTGCGGAACCGTCTTCCTGCTGTCCGTCTCGTCTCTCCTCTCCTCGCCATCAGCCTGCTCCTGCCCGGTAGCGCATGGGCCCAGGAAGCTTTGCAGGTCGGGCCGGTGGTCGCCGCTCCGGAGGGCCCGCTGCCGCAGCCGGTCCCCGGTCAGACCCCGACCACGACGCAGACCCAGGGTCCCGGCGTGCAGAGCCAGCTGACCCCTGGTGGCCCGCAGACCCAGACCCAGGTCCAGCCGCTGCCCGGCGGCCCGCTGCCGATGAACCCGGGTTCGATCAACATGGCGCCGCAGATCCAGGTGCTGGTTCAGCCGCAGATCCAGATCTCGGCCCAGCCCAAGGGTGACGCGTCGCCGCAGACCAACGCCGACGCCAACATCAACACGAATACGACGCCGACGATCACCAACACCACCACGGAGTCGATCGTCGCCCGGCCCTACACCCCGCCGCAGCACTACAGCCCGCCGCAGGTGTACGTTCCGGCGCCGGTCATCACCCGGGTGATCGCCGCGCCCCAGTCCTACAAGCCCTACAAGCAGCTCAAGCCGCTGCCGCGCCGCAAGGGCCTGATGATCACCGGCTGGATCGTGCTCACCGTGTCGTACTTGCTGACCGCCAGCAACGCCGCCGACCTCTACGACCGCTGCCCCGGCATGAACGACCCCAAGCGCTGTCGCGAGCTCTCCCGCGACATGTTCATCCCCGTCGCCGGTCCCTTCATGGCGATGCAACACACCAAGTGGGCCACCGACGACTACTCGCTCGCCGTCGCCGGCTCGCTGCAGGGCGCCGGCGCCCTGATGGGCATCATCGGCACCGCGATGTTCATCCGCGACGGCCAGCGTAACCGCATCATCAACGAGTACGGCGTCCGCGTCGGCAACGACAACGTCCGCCTGCGCACCGCCGGCACCGGCCTCAGCCTGCGCGCCCAGTTCTAGCGCGCAGCAGAACGCCACACCACGCAGGGGCGCGGCCTTCGGGCTCGCGCCCTCTTGCGTTCGCCTCATGCCAGCGAGCGCCCGGCACCCGCAGCGCCTGCGGCCCGCAGCGCGACCCGCAGCGCCCGGGACCTGGACGCCACCGCGACCGCCGGCCGCTCAGGCCCGGTAAAACGGCTCCGGGCGGACCGACATCACGTCGACCCGCCCGGCAGGGGTTCAAGCGAACCGCGGGCTCAGCCCGGGATGGGGCACTTCGCGTCGGTCACGACCGCGCCGTTGTTGTCCTCGAGGCACTCCTGGATGATGTTGTCGTCGTCGACCTCGACGAAGTAGTTGGTCGTCATCGGCGCGGGCGGGCCATCGACCGTATAGCTGACCTTGGTCGAGCCGCCGGTGAGGATCGGCTGGGTCGTCGGCTTGATGGCCAGCTTGGTGCCGGTGTTGTCGATGCCCTCATAGAAGGTCACGTTGATGCCCGCCGGCACGCCGAGGGCGCCCTCGTTGTAGATCGTCGCCTGCAGCTCCAGCTTGTTGTCTCCGCAGTCGTTGAGGCCGATCGCCAGCGAGACCGACAGGTCCGCCGTGTTGAAGACACCCGCGCCCTGGACGTTCTGCCGGAAGTTGTTGAGGCCCGGCGAGGTCCAGTTGTCCTGCTCCATCATCGGCACGTTGCCGTCCGACTCCGCGTTGGTCACGTGGTAGGTGTGCTGGGTCCAGACCTTGCGGGTCGGGACCCAGTTGTCGGCGCCCGCGCCGTAGCTGAACACGCCCTGACGCGGCACCCAGCCCGGATTCGCGGCCACGCACAGGTTACGCGCCGCGAGGTCGCTCTGGTTGGCGACCACCAGGAACTCGGAGTTGCCGTCGCCGTCGAGGTCCGCCACCAGCGGGTACTCGTGGATCGTCGCGCTGGAGTTCGCCACGGCCCGCAGGACCTTGCCGGTCGCGCCGTCGTAGATGCGGGCGAAGCACTCGTCCTGGTACGCGACCTCGGCCGCGCCGTCGCCCTGGAAGTCGAACACCGACGAGCCCGTGGCCGCCGACGACTTGTCCTGCGCCTTGGCTGCCCAGCGGGTGAACATCGCCCCCGCGATCGGGGCCGGGTCGGCCGGCGGCTTGACGATGACCTCGCCGGGGCGGTTGAGGTCGTAGACGCGGTAGTCGACGCCGGTGGCGATGCCGATCTCCGCGCGGCCGTCACCGTCGAAGTCGGAGATGGTCGCCGGACCGCCGAGGTTGCCGCCGAACACGAGGATCGGCTGGGTGCGCAGCGCGTCGTTGTTGTTGCACATGACCCCGGTCGGGTCGACGCCGCACCACAGCTTGCCGGTCGCGCCGTCGAGGATCTTGATGTCCGGCCAGGCCGTGAGCACCACCTCGGGCGTGCCGTTGTTGTCGAGGTCGCCGATCGCCGTCCAGCCGTCGCCGCCGGAGCCCGTGACGTCCTTCCACTTCTGCACGAGGTTCACGGTCGGCGGGTTGCCGGCCATCCAGTTGATCGTCCACGCCTCGCGTCCGGTGACCAGCTCCGGGTACTTGTCGCCGTCGAGGTCGGCGAAGGTCGCCATGCCGCCCGGGTAGATGTAGGCCGTCGGCTGCATCTTGTTGTGCGGCGTCCCGACCATGCCGCCGTTGTTGCCCTGGTTGTGCACCAGCAGGCCGTCGTGGTCGAACAGCGCGGCCCCGAAGGCGATCTCCGCCTGCGGGTCGGCGTCGAGGTTGGCCAGGGTCGCGGTGCCGTTCTCGATGCGGATCTTGGCAACCGCGTTGTTGGGCATGCGCGAGGTCCACAGCAGGTTGCCGTCGCCGTCGACCGCGTGGACCGGCGAGACCTTGGTCGCGCCCTCCTGAAGGCCCGCGTAGACGATGTCGGGCTTGCCGTCGCCGCTGACGTCGCCGACGGCGATGGTCGCCCGGCCGTGCGCGCCGAACTTCTTGTTCGCCGGGTCGTGCTTGATGCGCCACAGCTCGGTGCCGGTCTTGCCGTCGAGGCAGATGATCTCACCGGAGACGTAGTCGGTGTCGTTGCCGCCCTGCACGCGCGTGGTGTTGACGATGACCTCGGGCGTCTCGTCGCCGGTCACGTTGGCGACCACCGGCATCGCGATCACCTGGTCCTTCGTGAAGGCCCACTCGAGCTGGACCTCGACGCCGTCGAAGGTCGGCACGACCTCGCAGAGCAGCGGGTCGGGCTGCTTCAGGCACTTGCCGAGCACGGGCTCGCAGTAGTTGCCCGGGGGGCAGTCGTAGGAGTCGTTGCAGTCGCCGCCGGGAGTGGCACAGGCCGAGCCGACGCACACGTCGCCGCCCGCGCAGCAGATCTCCTGGTCCTCGCCGCAGCGGATGCCGCTGGGACAGACGTCGAGGCACTTGCCGTCGACGCACTCCTCGGCGTCGGTGCAGCAGACCGCCGGGTCACCGCAGAGGATCGTCACGCACAGGTCCCCGCCGGTGGTGGTGCTGCCGGCCGTGCTCGTCGCCGAGACCTCACCGGTGGTGCTGTCGCCCGTGCTCGAGCTCGTGCTCGGGTCGGGCCCGGTCGAGGTCGAGCCGCTGTCGGTCACCGAACCGACGGTGATCGTGTCACCGCCCGTGGTCGGCACGACGGTCGTGCCACCCGCGGTCGTACCACTCGTGCCGCTGCTCGCCTCCGTCTCGCTGGCGCTGCCGGGACTGCCGTCGTCCGAGCACGCAGCGAGCGCGGGTGCCACCAGCGAGATTCCGTAAACTGCCCAGTAACGCGCAAGGTAGGTCTTCATATCGATAATTTAGGCATAGGGAGCTGCGCTGTTCCACGCAACAAAACAACTTTTTTCGGCGGACAATGGGCGGCCTGTGACCGGACTATGGGCCGTTTACGCGGCTGCTCTGCGGCGCACAACGCCTCGCTGAGCCCCACGCGACCCGTGCAGCGCCGCATCTGCTCACACCCAGGCGAAGTTGTCGGTTTATTCACGCGGCGCGCAGGCAACGTGACAGTGCGCAGCGGCCACCGGGCCCGTCGATCTCTGGCGCGGTCCGTCGCGGAGACCTCCTCCAATTTTCCCGGTCCGATTGCGCCAGCCGCAGCCCCCGGGAGATCTTCCGCTTTTCTGCCTCTCGCTGGATCCAGCCGTCTGCGGGGCTCTTGAGCGCGATCTTGCGGGCGCGGGATCGGCTGTCCTGGGGGACAGGTTCACCGCCGCCGCGACGCCCCCTGGGCGGCCGATCGACTCACTCGCGCGCCGACGCCTCGAGCCACACGCGCCGCGCCGCGC
>NZ_JACCSO010000611.1 GCF_013812955.1 Nannocystis sp.
GGACGGGCGCGCCGTCCACCGCCAGAGGGCGCCCCGCGGCCGTGCGCACGGGTTCGCCGGTCACCGACACGATCCGCTGGCGCGACGCCGCGGGGCCTGCAGCCCGTGCGACTCGAGCCGCGGCCTCGACGACCTCCAGGCCGATGCCGACCGAGCCGTCCGAGACGCCGTCGAAGACCAGGTGTGAGAGCATATGGCAAGAGTAGACCGAAAGATGTCCATCCCGCCACTTGAGCGCCGGTACCCCGCTGCCACAAAGTGCTGCCCATGACCCTGGGTACCGAGTCCACGGCCGACGACCCGCTCGACGATTTCGAGCGCCACGCGGTCACCCTGCGCGACGAGACCCGGAGCGTGCTGGTGGCGGGGCACGGTCCGGCGGTGATCGTCATGGCCGAGATGCCGGGCATCAGCCCGCACGTGGCTCGCTTCAGCCGCTGGGTCCGGGACGCCGGCTTCACCGTATACATGCCGTCGCTGTTCGGCCGCGACGGCGCGTATCCGCTGGCGAAGGCGGGCGCGGAGGTGCTGCAGCGGGCCTGCGTCAGCGCCGAGTTTCGCGCGCTCGCGGCGAACGAGTCGAGCCCGGTGACCCGGTGGCTGCGGGCGCTGGCCGGCCTGGCGCACGAGCAGTGCGGCGGCCGCGGCGTGGGTGCCATCGGGATGTGCTTTACCGGCAACTTCGCGCTCTCCATGATGTTGGAGCCGTCGATGATCGCCCCGGTGCTCTGCCAGCCGTCGCTGCCGCTCAATGATCCATCGGCGATCCAGATCTCCCGCGACGAGCTGGCGGTCGTGAGGGCGCGGCTCGAGCGCGAGGACCTGACGGTGCTCGCCTATCGCTTCGAGGGCGATAAGTTCTGCACTGCGCAGCGGTTCGCCGCTTATGCCGAGGCGCTCGGGCAGCGCTTCGTCGCGACCGTGCTGCCCTCCGCGGCGGCGAACCCCGATCCGCCGCCGTTCTTCAAGCACGTGGTGGCATGCCCGCACAGCGTGGTCACGGCCCACCTGATCGATGCGGCGGGTGAGCCCACGATCGCCGCCCGCGACGAGATCCTGGCGTTCCTCGCTCGCCGGCTGGCCCCTGAATCGGATAAAATTTCACATGTGCAATGACGACCCAAAAATTGTGCGGATCAGCGGTCGCAGCAGCTCGCACTTCACCCGGATGACGCTGATCTTCGCCCACGAGCTGGGCGTGCCGTTCGAGCTGGCGCCGATCCACGATATGACGGTCGTCGATCCCGAGGCATACGCCGATAACCCGGCGCTGAAGCTGCCGAGCTTGCGGCGGGCCGGCTCGCTCGTCTTCGGCGCCGAGAACATCTGCCGCACGCTCGCCGAGCTCGCGGACCCGAAGCCACGCATCGTCTGGCCCGAGGAGCTTCGCACCGACGCGGCGCGAAACGCCCAGGAGCTGGTCTGGCACGGCATGGCCGCGCAGGTGCAGCTCATCTTCGGGACCGTCGTCTGCGAGCTGCCGGCCGACAACCTCTACTTCGTGAAGGGGCGACGGGGCTTCGAGGGCGCGCTGCGCTGGCTCGATGGTCACCTGGCGAGCGTGCTGGGCGGATTTCCTGCGCCGCGCGACCTGAGCCTCTTCGAGGTCGCGCTGTTCTGCCTCGTGGATCACGTCGCATTTCGCGGCACGCTGGCGCTCGCGCCGTATCCCGCGCTGCTCGGCTTCACGGAGGCGTTTGCCCGGCGCCCGTCCGCGCAGCGCACGCAGTATCGCTTCGATCCACCGCCCGGGTAGCGTCGCAGCGCGACAGCGGGCCCGGTCGGGGCGAGGCCCGCAGATGCGGAGCCGGGTGGTTTGGCCCGCTCACCACATCGCTTGCACGCGCCTGCGGACCGTCTGGCGGCCCTGGACATAGCCGGGCAGGGCACGGATGCCGGCGAGCAGCGGGCAGCGATCGGCCCACTCGATGTCGATGAGCACGCTGTCGGCGGCGCGCAGGAAATAAGCCAGCGCCGCCTCGTCGTCGCCCAGCGCCGCGTAGAGCTCCGTGGCGAGCTGACATACGAGGGTGTAAAATCGCGGGCTCGGCGCGCTGCTGGTGGATGTGCTTACCAGTGCATCCACCTCCTCGCGCGACAGCACGCCGGCGACCGCGTGCGCGTAGCCGAGGACGAAGCGGGCGAAACCATCGACCTCCTCGGTCCCCATCTCGGCCGCCAGGGCGCGCACGACCTCGTGTTCCCCGTACCAGGTCGCCACGCGGATGCGAAAGTGATAGGCGACGCGGCGGATCGGCATGCTGCGTTCGACGATCTCCAGGGTCTGGGCGCAGGCCTCCCGTTCGCCGCGTAATGCCTGGAGTCGGGCGACGTCCATCAACGCCGCGAGCAGGCTCGGCTCGAGGTCGTGGGCGAGGCGCGCCCGCTCGACCCCCTCCTTCGCGTTGCCGGCCTCGCATTGCAGCTGGGCCAGGTACTGATGGGCGTGCGCGTAGGTCGGGGCGATGTCGAGGGCCTTGAGCAGCGCCTGGACCGCCTCGCGGCCGTCGCCGAGCTGCATCGCCAGCATCGCGCGCGCGAGGTGGGTCTCGGCCTGCTCCGCCGCGTGCTCGAGGGCCTGGGCGACGCTCGCTCTGGCCTCGGCCTCCCAGTCACGTCGATCGGAGGGGCGCCCGGACTTCGTCGGCGGCACGAACCAGGCGCGCATGCAGGCGATCGCGTGGCACGCGAGCGCGGGTTGCAGGTCGGGTGCGAGCTGAAGGCACGACTCGAGCAGCTCGATCGCGCCGTCCGGGCCGAGGACGCGAAAGGAGATCAGCTGTCGGCGCCCGCGCAGGTACAGCGCCACCGCGTCGGCGGATATGTCGCCCACGCTGGCCGCCGAGCCGAGCTCGACCCGCAGGGCCTCCGCGATCCGCCTGGAGATCCGGTCCTGGACCTCGAACAGGTCCTCGAGCCCGCTCTCGAACCGCTCGCTCCACAGCTGCGTGCCCGTCGACACCTCGACCAGCCGCACCGCCACGCGCAGCTGCTTCGCGGAGCTGTGCACGGTCGCGTCGACGACCGCATCGACCCCCAGGTCCGCGCCCACCGCCCGCGGGTCGCGGTCGGTCCGATATTTCGAGGTCGCGCCGCTGCCGAGCACCCGGAGCCCGCGCGTCCGCGACAGCACGTCGATCAGCTCATCGGTGAGCGCATCCCCGAGATAGCTCTGATCCGCCGGCCCGATGTGGCGAAACGGCAACACGGCCAGCGCCCGCTGGGTCAGCGTCACCGGGACCAGCGGCCGCTGCGGGCGTGACAGCGTGCGTGAAGTGCCCGGGCCGGTGCCCGGACCCGGCGCCGCGGACACGACCACCGGCTGCGGACCCGTGCTGGCAGCGCCCTCTCCGACCAGCCACGCTCGCAGC
>NZ_JACCSO010000634.1 GCF_013812955.1 Nannocystis sp.
GGCCACACCTACCGCGACATGGGGCCGTCCTTCGCCTGCGCTTCGGCGTTGAAGTGAGCGCACAATCAGGCTAGGAAAACGGGACTGGAGGGCGAAATGCTCCCGATCGCGGTCTTTCATGAGCACCCTGACTGGTTTCGCCCGCTCTTCGCCGAGCTCCGCCGTCGCGGCCTCGCGCACGTCGCCGTCGACGCGGCGGCGCACGGCTTCGACCCGCAGGACCCCGCACCGCCGCCGTGGCGCCTGGTCTTCAACCGCGCGAGCCCCTCGGCGCACCTGCGCGGCCACGGCCAGACCATCCACTATACGCTGGCCTACTTGCGCCACCTCGAGCGCCGCGGCGTGCCGGTGGTCAACGGGAGCGCCGTCTACAGCCTCGAGATCTCGAAGGCCGATCAACTCGGTCTGCTCGGCTCGCTCGGCCTGCGCGCGCCGCGGACCCGGGTGATCAACCACGCGAGCCAGGCGTCGGCCGCAGCCGGCGGTCTGCGCTTCCCGGTGCTGATCAAGGCCAACGTCGGCGGCAGCGGGGCCGGCATCAACCGCTTCGACACCCCGGAGGCGCTGGCTGCAGCCGCGGCCGCGGGCACCCTCGACCTCGGCGTCGACCACACCGCGCTGGTCCAGGAGTACGCGCCGATGCGCGGCGAGCGGATCGTGCGCGTCGAGGTGCTCGGCCGCCGCTTCCTCTACGCCATCGAGGTGTTCCCGCCGGGTGGCAGCTTCAATCTTTGTCCGGCGGACGCCTGCCAGACCACGGACGGTCGCGCGCTGAGCCGCTCGGCCTGCGCCCTGGACGCGCCGAAGACCGGCATGCGAGTCGCAGCCTACGCGCCACCGCGGGCGATCGTCGACGCGGTCGAGGCGATCGCCGCGGCGGCCGAGCTCGACGTCGGCGGCGTCGAGTACCTGATCGACGACCGTGACGGCGAGCCCTCGTTCTACGACATCAACGCCCTGTCCAACTTCGTCGCCGACGGCGTCAACGTGGTCGGCTTCGACCCCTTCGAGCGCCTGGTCGACTACCTCGCGGCGCGCGCCGATCGGGGGAGCTGAGCGTGCGACTCGGATACTGGTTCCCGATGTTCGGGGGCTGGCTGCGCAACGTCCCCGACGAGGGCATGGACATCAGCTGGGCCCAGATCAAGCGCCTGGCGCAGCGCAGCGAGCAGATCGGCTTCGACCTGACTTTGATCGCCGAGCTGTTCCTCAACGACATCAAGGGCATCGAGGCCCCTTCGCTCGACGCCTGGACCACCGCCGCGGCGGTCGCGGCGGTGACCCGGCGGCTCGAGCTGATGGTCGCGGTGCGGCCGACCTTCCACGAGCCGGCGATCTTCGCCAAGCAGGCGGCCTGCCTCGATCAGCTGAGCGGCGGGCGACTCGCGCTCAATGTGGTGTCGTCGTGGTGGGCCGACGAGGCCCGGCGCTACGGGATCCGCTTCGACGCCCACGACGACCGTTATGCCCGCACCGAGGAGTGGCTGGCCGTCGTCGATGGCGCCTGGCGCGGGCCCGGCTTCAGCTTTCGCGGTCGGCATTACGAGGTCGAGGAGCTGGTGGTCGCGCCGGGTCCGGCCCGTCGACCGCGCCCAGTCATTTACGCCGGTGGTGAGTCGGAGGCCGCGAAGCGCCTGATCGCCGCCCGCTGCGACGCGTATGTGATGCACGGAGATCCCCCTGAAAACGTCGGCCCGAAGATCGCCGACATGCGGGCCCGTCGTGAGGCGCTGGGTCTGCCGCCGATGCAGTATGGCGTCGCCGCGTACGTGATCGTCCGCGATCGTGAAGAGGACGCGCAGCGCGAGCTGGCCCGCATCACCGACGTCTCCGCGGGCTCGCCCGGTTACCGCAACTACAACGACTGGATCGCCCACACCCAGCTCGAGCAGCAGGTCAGCCTGCACGACTACTCGGTCAGCAACCGCGGGCTGCGGGCCGGTTTGGTCGGCACCCCGCAGCAGGTCGCGGAGCGCATCCGCGGGCTCGAGGCGGTCGGCGTCGACCTGCTGCTGCTGCAGTGCAGCCCACAGCTCGAGGAGATGGAGCGGCTCGGCGAGCAGCTGATCCCGTTGCTGCGCGGCTGAGGCGGTTCGCAAATTAATTTGAGCGAGCCCCGCAACAACAGCGGGGCAGGGGCCGAACTCGCTCACATGCGCCCCGGTCTCGTGTTGCTGTGGTTCTCATTATTATTGATCGGCGGCTGCCTCGACCTCGACCTCGAGCTGCAGGCTGACCTCGAGGGCCCGCGGGTGCTCGCAAGCTCGCTGCCGCGGCCGCGCAACGTCGAGGTGCCGGTGCTTCCGTCGATCCGGATCGAGCTCTCGGAGGCGATCGATCCGGCCAGCGTGCGGGTCGCCCTGGTGCCGTGGGAGGAGCTCGGTCGCTGTGAATTCACGCCGCTGTGCCCGCAGGAGGGCAGCAGCTGCGAGCGTGGTCGCTGCCAGCGGGACCCGCTGAGCGCCGCGGACATCAAACGAGTGGCGCGTGGGGAGCCGATCGAGGGTGGGGTCGCGCTGGAGGTACCTGTCGTCGGGGACAGCTTGCTTGGACCCGGGACCAGCATTTTGGTGGCGCCGCGGCGGGCACTGCAGCCGCACGCGCGCCACAGCTTGTTGCTGTTCCTGCGCGACCGCAGCGGCGCGCCGCTGGTCGATGAGCATGGCGCCAGCGGGCCCTGGCGCACTGATCTGGTCACCGCCGATGCCGGGTCCGCGGGGCCCGAGGCGCGGCTGAGCACGCCGCTGCCGGGCGCGACGGAGGTGCCGCCGAACCTCGCGCGGGTCGACATCGAGTTCACGCGGCCGGTCGCACCCACGCCCGAGTCCCGGCTCACGCTGGAGGCCATGAACGGCCCGAGTCTCGAGCTCGTCGCGCCCGAGCCCTGTCCCGGCTGGGTCCCGGGCCTGTGCCTGCGCTGGCGCATCGAGGGCCAGGTGCTGGCAAACATGTCCTATCGGCCAGGTGCCGGCACCTTGCTCGACCCGTTCGGACGCGCGGCCGTTCCGCCGTTTTTTTCGACATCTTTCACCACCGCAGCTGCCCCCGACAGCGTCGCGCCCGCGCTCGGCGACGCGGTGCTGCGGGCCCTCGGGCCCTGCGTCTATGCCAGCTTCACCGCGACCGAGCCGGTGCAGGCGAAGTTGACGATCGGCGGTCATGGCGATGCGGCGGTCGGCGGTCCGGGTCGCATCACGCTCGCGCTGCGCCTGGACGCGCTCACGCACCCGCCGGGCGCGGCGCTCGCAGCGAGCCTCGAGGTGGAGGACCTCGCCGGCAACTCCGCCGAGCGCACGCTCGAAGCTGTCCCCAAGGACAGCCTGGCGCCACCGCTGGGTCTGACGGAGGTGCTGGCCAATCCGCGTGGCGCCGAACCGGGGCAGGAGTTCGTCGAGCTCGCGGACCTGCGCGCGAGCGGGGCGGCGATGGAGTGGAGCGGGTTGCGGCTCGCGGATCTGCCGGTGGATGCGCTGCTACAGGCATGGACGGATGGCGAGGCGCCGGGTGATCCACTGCCGGCGTTCACGACGCGACCTGGCGAGCGTGTGCTCGTGGTCGCGTCCGGTTACGACCCGGCCGACGGCGCCGATCCGCCCCCGACGCCCGGAACTACCCTTGTACGCGTCGACGGCTCGCTCGCCGCCGGCGGGCTCAAGAACGCGGGCGAGCCGCTGGTCCTGTACTTTCAGCCAGCCGCGGGCCCGCCGTCGATCGTCGCCAGCTACGGCAATTACATCACCACCGATGCGGCCGCCCACGCCGGTCGAAGTGTCGTCGCCGACCCGGTCGCTTGTGACCTGCGGCGTGCGTGGAGTTCCGAGCCCACCGGCTCCGCCTCACCCGGCGCCCCTTGAGCCGACCGTCCAGATCGGCGATGCTGGGCCGGCGGCATGAAGCCCGATGAGTCACGCGCGGGCGAACCCGCGGAACAACGTCCTTTGCTCGATCAGCGCGCCGGCGATGTTCGTCCGGCGGGCGAGTCACGTGGTGAGCCACGCGCCGATCAGCGCGGCGAACAGCGTCTTGAGGGCCGCGTCGTCGGCACCGTGTATCACGACGAGCGCACCCGCTACAGCGTGCTGCGCGTGCAGATGACGGGCGAGGTCGGTCCGAGCACCTGGGTCGGGCGCAGCAGCGCGGTCGACGATGGTGCGACGATCTCGGCCGCGGGCGAGTGGGCGTATCACCCGACCCACGGGCGGCAGTTTGCGTTCTCGCGGCTGGTGGCGAAGGCGCCGACGACCCTGCCGGGGATCCAGCGCCGGCTCGAGCGCTACCCGGGCCTCGGCGCGGCGATGGCCGAGCGCATCGTCGGCAAGTTCGGCCTCGACACCCTGTCGATCCTCGACAAGCAGCCGCGCCGCCTGCTCGAGGTCGAGGGCATCGGCCCGAAGACGCTCGAGCGGATCTTGCAGTTCCACGAGGCCCGCAACGGCCCGGTCGTCGAGGTCGAGAACCAGCTGCTCGAGCTCGACCTGCCGACCTTCTACGCCGAGGCGATCGTGCTGCGCTATCAGGACCGGTCGCTGCAGGTGCTGCGCGAGCGGCCCTACCTGCTCGCCCGCGAGGTCCGCGGCATCGGCTTCCTGACCGCGGACAAGATCGCCCGCGCCCTCGGCGTCGACCTCGAGAGCGACGACCGCATCGACGCCGGCCTGCTGCACGTGCTCGAGCAGGCCGAGAACGACGGCCACTGCGCGCTGCCCGAGCCGGTGCTGCTGCAACAGGCGACGCGGCTGCTGGAGCTGCCGGGCGAGCGCATCGCCGACGGCATCAACCGCCTGGTCGGCAGCGACGACCTCGTGATCGACGACCGCCCGGGCCTGCCGGCGCCGCTGTGTTACCCGCCGCGCCACATGGAGGCCGAGCTGCACGTCGCGGCGACCCTGGTGGACCTGGCCTTTGGGACACCCGATCGCGGCCGCTGGCGACAGATCGCCATGCCCACGGACCTGAGCGAGGGTCAGGCGGCCGCGGTCGCGGCGATCGCCGACGCCGGCCTGGTCGTGCTGACCGGCGGCCCCGGCACCGGCAAGAGCACGGTGACGCGCCAGATCATCGAGACCGCGCTCGCCAACCACTCCGAGCTGCTGCTGGCCGCGCCGACCGGCCGCGCCGCCAAGCGCCTGTCGGAGGCGACCGGCCACAAGGCGACCACGATCCACCGCCTGCTCGAGATCCAGGGCAACACCGGGCAGTTCGGCTTCGACGCCGGCAACCCGCTGCCGCCGGGCCTGGTGGTCATCGACGAGGCCTCGATGCTCGACCTGCCGCTGGCGGCCGCGCTGCTGTCGGCGCTGACGCCCGAGCACCGCCTGCTGCTCGTCGGCGACGCCGACCAGCTGCCCTCGGTCGGGCCGGGCAACGTGCTGCGCGACATCGTCACCGCGGCGGATCGCCCGGAGTCGCCGATCCCGGTGGTGCGACTGACGCAGATCTTCCGGCAGGCCGAGGGATCGTCGATCGTCGTCGGCGCCCACCAGATCCTCCACGGGCGCGTGCCCCAGGCCGACCGCGGCGGCGACGGCCAGTTCTACGTCATCCACGCCCGTGACTCCGAGCGCGCGCACGAGCTGGTGATCAAGGCGGTCACCGAGCGCATCCCCCAGGCCTACAACCTCGATCCGCGGAGCGAGATCCAGGTGCTGTGCCCGATGCACAAGGGTCGCGCCGGCACCGAGGCCTTCAACCAGTCGTTGCAGGAGCACCACACCAGGGGCAAGCCCGAGCTGATCCAGAACGCCCCGGGTCGCGCGCATCCGCGGGTGTTTCGCGTCGGCGACCGGGTGATGCAGATCCGCAACGACCACGAGCGCGGGGTGTTCAACGGCGACATCGGCGTGGTCACCTCGGTGCACGCCGAGAGCCAGACCCTGGTCGTCGAGGTCGACGGGGTCCCGGTGTCCTACGATCACAAGCAGCTCGGCGCGCTGCAGCTCGCCTACGCGGTGTCGATCCACAAGAGCCAGGGCAGCGAGTTCCCGGCGGTGGTGGTGCCGCTGCTCGGTGAGCACCACGTGATGCTGCGACGCAACTTGCTGTACACGGCGGTGACCCGCGCGCGAAAGCTGTGCGTCATCGTCGGCGATCCGCGGGCGATCACCCAGGCGGTCCACCGCGGGGACGCGGCGCATCGGTACACGGGGCTCTCGGAGCGGGTGCTCTCGGCGCTGCGGGCTCGCCTCGGTGAGCCTGATGTCGTGCTGGATTAGTGCGCTCAGCCGGTGGCGGCGGTGGCGGCGGTCGCCGCGGTCAGGGCCTCGGGTGACGGATCGGGCCGGGTGACGCCGAGGCAGTGCAGCATCGCCGTGCCGCGCACGTATGCGAAGGTCTTGTTGCCGCGGGCGAGCGTGATCTTCAGGTAGCGTGCGAGCGCACTTGTGCGCATCGGTCGGTAGGCGACGCCGCGCCGCCCGGTCGTGTCGAAGAGGTGGACCCGGGCGTGTTTGTCCCGGACGGGGTCGAGCACGACCATGTGGTGGTAGTAGCGCCGGCCCTTCATCTTGCGCGCCCGGTGCGAGACCGTGCACAGCTGAAGTTGGTCGGCCTGCTCGAGGCTGCGATCGATCGAGCGCGGCTGCAGTCGGACGCGACGCAGCTCGGTGCCGGCGGCGAGCCATGGCGTCGGCAGCTTGCGGCTGACCAATTTGCGGCTGATATGGCGAAGCATCGAGTGCCCGAAGTCTGCGTCGCCTGCGCAGTCGATGCCGCCCTCCGGATCACATGCGGCGAGCTCGGCGAGCTCGACCTGCGGGAGCCACAACAGCCGCAGCGCCTCCAACAACGCGCCGCTGCAGCCGAGGTCGAAGCGGTCCGCAGCCAGCCGCGTCGCCTCGCCACCGCGGTTGACCATGACGCCGCCGGGCTCGCCGATGCGGATGTACGCGAGCCGCTCCCATACCGCGCTATCGGCCCACCGCGTCGCCGCGAAGGTGTCCGCGAGGCCGCGCAGCACCCCGCTGCTGTCGCGCCGGGCGATCGCCTCGCTGAGGCCGGGGGTGAGGGTGGGGTAGTGGTTCAGCGACGGGAAGCGCTTCGCCTCCGCGGGCGCGGGGCGCTGCTCGACCTGGCCCGACACGGCCACGTGAACGCTGACGAACCACGACAGACAAAGCCCCAGGATGTGCAAGCCCATGACGACCCCGTGGCAGTACGGCTGACGGGTGGGCGCTCATTTCACGGCCGCGAGATCCGCCGATTGGAGGTGTTTCTCGCCCGGGTGGGCCATTTTTTGCCAGCCGGCCCGGCCTGCGTTAGACCCGGGGTCGATGCGCGCCGCGATCGACCGGTTCCTGGTCCACCTGGCGAGCGAGCGCCGGCTCTCCCCGCACACGGTGCGCGCGTACCGTCGTGATCTGGAGGACTTCGTCGAGCGCATCAGCCGGCGTCGCGGCCGGGAGCCGAAGCCCTCCGATCTCAACCTCCGCGAGATCCGCAGCGACCTCGCGGACCTGTTCGGCGCGGTGCAGGCCAGCACCCTCGCGCGCAAGCTGTCGGCGCTGCGCAGCTTCGGCGAGTTTCTGCGCCAGGAGGGCAGCATCGCCGACAACGAGGCCAAGCTGGTTCGCCGACCGCGGCAGCGGCCGCGCCTGCCGGTCGCGTTGCCGGTCGAGGACATCGGCCCGATGATCGACGGCGATGGCCATGCCCCCGGTGCGCTCGGCCTGCGCGATCGGGCCATGCTCGAGGTGCTCTACGGCGCGGGGCTGCGCGTCAGCGAGTGCGCCTCGCTCGACCTCGATCACCTGGTGTGGGCCGGCGCCGATCTGACGTTGCGGATCGTCGAGGGCAAGGGCGGCAAGGACCGGGTCGTGCCGCTCGGCAGCGCCGGTGCGACGGCCTTGCGCGCCTGGCTGGCGGTGCGCGGCGAGCTGCTCGCGCCCGGAACTGATATGCCTGTAAAGACAGGTTCTAAAGGCCAGGCGCGGCGAGGCGGCGGGCCGGTGTTCCTGAGCCGCCGCGGGGCGCGGATCTCGACCCGCACGATCCGCGAGCTGGTGTATCGCCGCTGCCTGGCGACCGGCGCGCGCACGCGGGTCGGCCCGCACGGGCTGCGCCACAGCTTCGCCACCCACCTGCTCGAGTCGGGCTGCGACCTGCGCAGCATCCAGCGCATGCTCGGCCACGCCAGCCTGTCGACGACGCAGCGCTACACCCACCTCGACCTCGGGCACCTGACCGACATCTATGAGAAGGCCCACCCGCGCGCCCACGCCGCGGACAAGACCCGGGCCTCGTAGTTACATCGAGGCGTCGAGCATGACCTCGGCGCGCGAGCGGTCGGTCTTGGTGCGACGCACGCGCTCGCCGCGGACCGGCAGCTTGCGCGGGTACCAGGCGCCATCGACGTAGACATCGACGAAGGGGGCCTGCATGCCGATGCCGTGGCCCGCGCTATCGCCGGTCGAGACCTGATAGTGGATGTGCGGGCCGGTGCTGCGTCCGGAGTTGCCGACCCGTCCGAGCTGCTGGCCGAGCTGGACCTTGTCGCCGGTCTTGACCTGCACGCTGCCCGGGATCATGTGCCACAGCGCCGAGTACTCGCCGAAGCCGTGGTCGATGACCACCCCGTTGCCGCCGGCCTTGCCGCGCTCGCCGGGGCGGTTCTCGGCGATGCCGTCGATCACCTGGACGACCGTGCCGGGCGCCGGGGCCAGCACCGGCAGGCCGTAGCAGTAGTAGTCCTTGTTGCTCGAGCGCTCGCCGCCGTGTTGCCGCCCGCCCTTTTGCACGACCAGGTCGTAGGCGTAGCGCTGGCTGCGGCTGCCGTGGTGGTAGTTGGTCGCGCGCCGCTTGCCGCCGTGCGAGACGGTCCACTCGCCGGTGCTGACGAAGTGGATCCGCGTCACCAGCGTGTAGCGACGGGCGGGCGACTTGAGGTGGCGGACGTCGAGGTGCTCGCGGACCAGCAGGCGGTCGAGCAGCTCGCCGCGCAGCGCGAACTGGTAGAGCACGAGGCGCTGGCGACGGCGGCGGTCGGGGCTGCCGGGCTTGCCGCGCGCGTGCAGGACCAGCAGCGAGAACCACTCGAGGTCACCCTCGGTATGGGTCCTCTCCTCGACGATGCCGATCGGGTTGCCGTAGCTGGCGCGCAGGCGGTCGCTGGTCGCGGAGATGTCCTCGAAGCGCAGCTGGGCGCGCAGCTCCGCGGTCATCCAATTTTGCAGCTCGGCGACCTCGTTGCGCATCAGCGCCTGGATCAGGCGCTCGGCCTCGGGCTCGCTCGAGTGGGCCTTGAGGGTGCTCTCCTCGTAGGGGTGCTCGAGCTCGATGGGGCGGCAGGCGGGCGCGAGCAGCAGGGCCGCGGCGAGCGCGAAGCGGCCTCGCCGGGAAGCCGGAGCCCTGTCGGATGCGTCGGTGCCTCGCATGCGCGACGGTCATGATAGCCGAGGCCGGGACCGGGAGAACGTTGCCGGCTCCGCTGCGTCTGAGACCCCCGTGGCTGCCCTCGACCTCGCGCCCCTGCTCATGAAACCGCTCCTGGCTGGCCTGCTCGCGCTGCTGCTGGGCGAGCCGGGCGCATTGCCGGCGTCAGCGCCGGCCGAGGCCCGGCCGGTCGTGCCGGTCGTGCCGGTCATGCCGGTCATGCCGGTCATGCCGGTCACGGCCGAGCCCGCGGCCGAGCCCGCGGTCGACCCACACTTCGATGTCAGCGGGATCTCCGAGTACAACCTGCCGCCCGCGCCGCAGGCCGGCTGTGAGGCCGAGCTGAGCACCGCCGGCGCGGTGTTCAAGACCTCGTCGCTGAAGATGCACTGGAACGACTCGCACGAGTTTCTGTGCGGGGCCAAGCAGGTGGTTCGGTACCAGCGCGGCCCGGCGAAGATCCGCTACGGCTCGAGTCCACGGGTCACCTGCGCGGTGGCCCGGGCCCTGCTGCGCTTCGAGGCGATCGTGCAGGATGAGGCGCAGCGGGTGTTCGGGCGCCCGGTGACGACGATCGAGCAGATGGGCATCTACAATTGCCGGCAGATCGCGGCCTACGCCGGCTGGGTCAGTCAGCACAGCTTCGGCCACGCGATCGACATCAAGCGCTTCACCCTCAAGGGCGGGCGCGAGATCTCGGTGCAGCGGCACTATGGTCGCGGCCCCGACGCGCCCGCCCACAAGGAGGGCCAGTTCCTGCGCGCCGTCGCCGATCGCATCGTCGCCGAGGGGGTCTTCAACGTGGTCTTGACCCCCAACTTCGACCGCGCCCACCACAACCACTTCCACCTCGACCTCGCCGCGTATGTCGTCGATGGCACCTGAGTCAGAGAACTGTGGGTTCACTCACGCGCGAATGTGCACGGACGAGCCCGAGCGAACACGCGCCTGGGCTAGGCTCGTTTTTCTCATGCTCCTGGAGTACTCGCCCGAGCGCACCAGCAAGCTGCCGGCCTCCGATCGCCGCAGCTCGCCGCGCGCGTTGTGCCTGCTCCAGCCGGAGCTGGCGGCCCGGCCCGGGGCATGGTCGCGCGCTGCCGAGCTCTGCGCCGGACTCGGCGAGGTGCCGGCCGCGCTGCCGGAGCGCTCGCGCGCGCGTTTGTCCTCGCGGGCGCACCCGTCTTTGCGGGCACAACCGCCGCTACGGGCGCAACCACCTTGCCGGGCCCAGTCATCGCGGGCGCCGTGCCGCCCGCAACGCAGTCGGCTGCATGCGCCGCGCACCTGTCTCACGGGCCAGACGGCGGCGCTCCTGAGCTGGCTCCAGCAGTGCCAGCCTGGTCCTCGTGGTCTGGAGCTGCGCCTCGATCTGCTGCCCTTCGGCGGGGACGCGCTGCCGCGGGTGTCGGAGGCGCTCGAGGTCCCGCTGGTCGAGCAGCGCTGGCTGCTGGATCTGTGGCTGCTCGGCGACCGGCTGACGCATTTTCAACGCCTGGGTGTGGCGCCGACGCTCGACCAGTCGGTGATCCGTCGCGGATACCTCACGGCCTGCCAGCGCCTCCATCCGGACCGCTACTACGGCAAACACATCGGGCGCTTCGCGGTCGTGCTCGACGACCTGTTTCACCGCGCCCACGCAGCCCACGTCTATCTCGCGGATCCGCGGCGCTGCGCGTGGTACCTCGGCCAGCTGGCGGCCGCGGGTCACGCGGTGCCCAGCTACGAGCAGCCGACGCTGACTCGCTAGAGCGGATGATTCGGGTGATTCGGCCGGGGCCGCGAGACCACGTCGTGCAGCGCACGGGCGACATTCGCGTGGACGTTGTATCGTAGCCGCTCGCCATGGAATACGTCGTCGGCATCGATCTCGGGACCACCAACACCTGCGTGGCGATCGTCGAGCAGGGGGTGCCGAAGGTCATCCCCAACAAAGGTGGTTACCGCACCACTCCGTCGATGGTTGCGATGTCGGAGAGCAGCAAGCGCCTGGTCGGGCACCTCGCCAAGCGCCAGGTCGTCACCAACCCGGCCAACACGATCTACGCGGCGAAGCGCCTGATCGGCCGCAAGTGGAACTCGACCGCCGGCCGCACGGTCGCGCAGACCTGCCCCTATACGATCGTCGAGGGCCCGCACGGCGACATCCGCTTGAAGGTCCGCGAGCACGTCTACAGCGTCCCGGAGATCAGCGCCTTCATCCTCGCGGAGATGAAGATGGTCGCCGAGCAGTACCTCGGCGGTCCGGTCGAGAAGGCCGTGATCACCGTCCCGGCCTACTTCAACGACAACCAGCGCCAGGCGACCAAGGACGCCGGGCGCATCGCCGGCCTCGAGGTGATCCGCATCATCAACGAGCCGACCGCGGCGGCGCTGGCCTACGGCTTCGGCAAGAACCTCGAGCGCAAGGTGGCCGTCTACGACCTCGGCGGCGGCACCTTCGACGTCTCGATCCTCGACATCGGCCACGGCGTGTTCGAGGTCATCTCGACCGCCGGCGACACCTTCCTGGGCGGCGAGAACTTCGACCTGCGGGTGATGCAGTACCTGATCGAGACCTTCGAGGAGGAGACCGGGGTGGCGATCCGCGAGGACCGCATGGCGATGCAGCGGCTCAAGGACGCGGCCGAGAAGGCCCGCTGCGAGCTCTCGAACGTGCGCGAGACGGTGATCGACCTGCCGTTTTTGCACACCACGCCGAGCGGCAAGGTGTTTCACATGCACGAGGCGTTGACGGCCCAGCAGCTCGAGGGCCTGACCGAGGACCTGATCGACGACACGATCAAGATCTGCGCGCGCACGCTCGCCAGCGCCAGCCTCGACAAGAAGGAGCTCGACGACGTGGTCCTGGTCGGCGGCATGACCCGCATGCCGCTGGTCCAGCGCAAGGTCGCCGAGTTCTTCGGCATCGAGCCCTGCAAGGGCGTGCATCCGGACGAGGTCGTGGCCCTCGGCGCGGCGATCCAGGCCGCGGCGCTGGTCGACAACACCCCGGAGCTGCTGCTGCTCGACGTCACCCCGCACAGCCTGGGGATCATGATCGTCGGCGGCTACTTCCACCGCCTGATCGAGCAAAACACCACGATCCCGACCCGCGCCGGCCACGTGTTCACGACCGTGCGGGACAACCAGACCTCGGTGAAGATCCTGGTGCTGCAGGGCGAGAGCGACAAGGCCGCCGAGAACGAGATGCTCGGCGAATTCATCCTCAGCGGCCTGCGCCGGGCCCCACGCGGCCAGGTCGAGGTCGAGGTGACCTTCTCGATCTCCGTCGACGGCATCGTCAGCGTCAGCGCCAAGGACCTCGAGACCGGCCGCGAGCAGAGCATCACCGTCACCGCCACCAGCGGCCTCACGGAGGACGAGCTGCGCGACCTGGTCCGCCAGTCGCAGAGCTACATGATCGAGCTGCGCGCCTCGGAGGAGATCGAGCGCCGCCGGCAGCACGCGGAGAAGCTGGTCGACACCATCCGCAACCTGTTCCCGCAGGTCGAGGACGCGATGAGCGGCACCCGCTTCGGCCGCGACGCGATGGCCAAGGCCGAGGCCGTGGTCCAGCGCGCCGAGCAGGACCTCTCCCGCGGCGACGGCAAGGGCCTGCTCGACACCATCGACAGCCTCGACCGCACCCTCGGCATGTTCAAGAACGTGATGCACAAGAAGTCCGAGGCCGCCCACCGCTGAGGTGGGTGGGGTGTGAAGACGGCTGGCCTTCGAGACATGTACTTCAGGTCAGGCTGGCAATGAGCTCGGGCGCTGCGCCGAACTCGGTCAGCACCGAGCGGGTGTGCGCGCCGAGGGCCGGCGCCGGGGTCTCGGGGGTGTGGCCGAGGCCGGGCAGCACGGGTCCGGGACCACGAAGGGTCGAGCCGTCGGGCATCGGCGTGGCCTCGGTGAGCGCCGCGAGGGCGGGCTCGCGGGCGGCGTCCTCGAGGCCGTGCACCGGCCAGACCGGCAG
>NZ_JACCSO010000650.1 GCF_013812955.1 Nannocystis sp.
GTGCCGGGCCGCGCGGCTCTCGGCCTCCTCCTCGAGCCACATTCGCAAGCTGGTCCAGCCGGCGATCAGCGCCTCGTGGGCGATCTCGTAGACGAACTCGTCCGCCAGCTCGCGGACCACCAGCAGGCGCCCGTCGACGAGCGCGTCGAGGGCGGTGCGGGCCGCCTCGTTGTCGCCGACCAGCTCCTGGCGGGTGAGGCTCGCGCGGGTGAGCTCGAGCGTGACGAGGCGCATCAGCAGGGCGCGAGCGGCGTTGCGCGCCGGCATGTCGAGGCGACCGATCACGCCGTCGGCGTGCCGGGCGAGCGCTCCGGGGACCCCGCCGAGCCGCTCGAGGGCGGTGGTCGTGATCACCGTGCTGGTCCGATCGTGGGCCTCCCAGATCTCGGCGAGCGCGAATTGCAGCAGCGGCAGGCTGCCCTCGATCCCGGCGGCGACCAGCTGCTCGACCAGCTCCTCGGACGCGAAGCGGACCCCGCGGGCCTCCGCAGGGCCGACGATCGCCTCACGCACGCCCCGCGGTCCGAGCGGCGGCACGAAGTACAGCGCCGGTGCGAGGCGATCCTGCAGGCCGGGGACCTGCGCGAGGCGGGTCAGGAAGTCGCCGCGGGCGGTCGCCAGCAAGCGAATGCCGGGGATCCCCGCGGCCAGCTCGCCCAACAGGCGCCCGGCGAGCGCCGCCTCGGCCGGCGGCGAGAGCGTGACCAGCTCCTCCAGCTGGTCGACGAAGATCAGCTGGCCCCGGCCACCGCTCGCCTCGCCGAGCAGCCGCGCGAGGGCCTCGGGTTCGCCGTGGGCCGCGGTCGACAGCGCCACCACCCCGAGCCCCGAGCCGCTGGCCAGCGCGGCCATCAACATGTGAAACGGGCGCCGCCCGGGCGTGATGCTCACCGTCGACCACTTGAGCGAGGGGTCGAGCACGTCGTCCTCGATCGCCGGGAGCACCCCGGCGCGGCATAACGACGACTTGCCGACGCCCGAGTCGCCGGCGGCGAGCACGAAGGACTGCGCGCGCAGGCGGCCGAGCACGGCGGTGACCTCGGGGCCGCGGCCGAAGAACACATCGCGGTTCTCGGCCTCGAAGGCCCGCAGGCCGCGGTACGGGTTGGTGGCCGCCGCTGTGTCGGGCTCGCCGCGAAGCGGGCTCAGGGCCTCGAGCGCGGCGCGCAGCCCCTCGGCGGAGGCGAAGCGCTCGTCGGGGTCGCGGCGCAGGCAGCGGTGAATGATCGCGGCGAGCTGCGGATCGACGTTGGCGACGTGCTCGGCGAGCGGGCAGGCCTCGCTGCTATGGACCAGCTCCGCCAGCGCGGCGGAGTCGCGGGCCTCGTTCGGCGGGTGGCCGCAGCAGAGAATGTAGAGCAGCACGCCGAGCGCGTAGATGTCCGACTGGCGCGAGGCGGGCTCGGCTCGCCACAGCTCGGGGGCCATGTAATGCGGCGTGCCGATCAAGGAGCCGACCTCGGTCAGGCTCGCCGACGGGCTGTCCCAGCCGGACTCGAAGTCACGCGTCATGGCCGGCGGCGGGGTCTCGGGTCCTGGGCGCTTCAGCGGGAGGGAGTGCAGCGCCAGGGTCTCGTCGTGCGCGAAGACCCTGAGCCCTGGCGGGGCTTGCCGGATGGGCAGCGAGGGCACGATCACCTCGAGCTTGGCGAGGCTGAAGTCGAGCAGCTTGACCTCGCCGTGCTCGCCGATCATCGCGTTGGCGAGCTTGATGTCGCGGTGCAGCACGCCCTGGCGATGGGCCGCCTCGAGGCCGCGGGCGAGGCCGAGGCCGAGCTCCAGCGCCCGCCGCCAGGGCAGCGGCAGGACCAGCTCGGCGAGGGTCTGGCCGCGGATGTACTCGGATATGAGAAACGGTCGGCCCCCGAGCTCGCCGACGCGATGGATCGCCACGACGTTCGGGTGCTGGATCCGCGCCGCCGCGCGGGCCTCGACCAAAAAGCGCTCGCGGACCCCGTCCTTGAGCACGGTGACGAACTTGATCGCCACCTGCCGGTCGAGCACGCGGTCGTGGGCGAGGTACACCTGGCCCATCGTCCCCCCGCCCAGCAGGCCCTCCAGGCGGTATTCGTCGAACTCCTGCGGCGGCGCCCAGGCCTCAAATTCACCCACTCGTGCCCCTTCACCTCCGAGTCGATGATAACCCGCAGGCACCAGCGCGGGAACCCGGCGTCGGTCTCGCAGCGGCGCTCGAGATCGCGCCGGGTCCTCATGCGGGGATAGGCCGCGAGGCCCGTCGTCACATCGGCATCACCCGGCGGATCAGCACGCTGATCTCGCGGTTATAGTGGCAACAGTAGTTCGCCGTCGCCTCGCCGAGGTCGATAGCGAAGACCTGGCTGCCGTCGAAGGGCAGGACATCGCGATGCCGATGCATGATCGGCACGGACGCCTCCCCGAACCCGAACACCAGCTCGAACGGCAGCCCCGGCTGGCCCAGGTCGTCCTCCTCCCCGCACGGAAACTGCGCATCGGCGGTCAGCCCGAACCATTTGATCCCACCCGTCCCGATACCGCTCCGGCTCCCGATCATCAGCGGCGTCTCGTCGGCGGCCAGCAGGGCGACGAATCGGTCGTCGATGCCGAAGTCGTTGTCCACGTCCCGAAACGCCTTCAAGCGGACGTCGTCGCCCGCGAACCACATGACCGAGCCGACCGACGAGATCGCCAACCGCAGGGTCGCCTGGCGTGGCGTGCCCGCGTCGTCGCAGGTCAGCGCGGTCACGACCGTGTCCGTCTCGATCGCTACCGAGTCGATCATGCACATCGTGTCGATCGATTGCGCGTCCTCCGTCTGCTCCGGCCAGTCCACGGGCGTCAGCGAGAACCCCGACCTCACCTCCAGGTCGGGCGCCCCGCACTCCGCCGGCACCATACCGTCGGTGTCGGTCGCGGACGCGGTGTCGGTCGCGGATGCGGTCTCGGTCACCCCGGCCTCTGTGGTGGTCCCGGTGGTCTGCGGGGCCGTGTCGCCCTCCACATCTTTCTCTACACAACCGACGGTAATCAGCGAGAACCAGGCCAATAGCGAAATATGGGAGCGCTGTAACATTCGTCTCCCCTCAAGCAAGTTCCATGCCGCTGCGGAGGAGGAGCGCTCGCTGCCCTCCAGGCCGCATCACGTCTCGACGCGACGGTGCCGCCCGGACACGCAGGTCATAGCCGCGGCCGCCCGCGAGCACCCGCGCGGCGCCTGTCCGGTCGGACAGGCGAGCGAGCGCAGCCATCGCTCAGGCGCTCACGCCTCGTCGTTGAGCCCGCACAGCGCGGGCTCATCGTCGGCTATCGGCTGCTGGCACCGCTCGTCGACGCACAGGAGGCCGAGCTTGCAGCCGTCAAAGCCGCAAGGCTCCCCGACGTCCCTGCGCGGCTGGCAGGTGCTGGTCGCAAACAGGTCGCAGAACCGGCCGTCGCCGCAGTCGCCGAACCACTGGAACTTAGCGAGGTCGAAACATGGCGCGCCCGCGGGCACCGGGACGCAGAGATCCACGCACCTGTCACCGATGCAGTGGAGGTTGACGGCGCAGTCGCTGAACACGCCGAATTCCTCGCATGACGCGCCGATCGGCCGGTCGCCATGGACGATCGTGCAGCGCTCACAGCCCGGTCAATGCGCGGGCCCTCCAGGTACGACAGCGTTCCGATCGGCGGCGCCCGCGAGGGCGACGCGCGCACCGGTTTTGCGTGCGCCCGCTGGGCTGGCGAGGAACGCCGGTCGGCCGGGTGCTCACTCGATCGGACCCATGCGGTCCAGCGGTAGAAATGCCGCGTGCACGTGCCCGAGCACGTCCTCGATCGGGACCGGCTCCGCTGGACTCGGGCAGCCGCGGCTCACTCGTCGCCGGCGAACATGCCCTCGATCATCGCGCTCCAGTTCTTGTCGATGATGCGGCGCTTGAGCTTGAGGGTCGGGGTCAGCTCGCCGTCCTCCTGGGTGAGGCTGCGCGGCAGGACCCGGAATTTGCGCACGTGTTCGACGCGCGCGAACTCGCGGTTGACCGACTCGACCCAGCGACCGAGCTCGGCGAGCAGCTCGGGGTTGTCGTGGGGCTCGCCGTCGCGTGGTTGATGGCCGCGCTCGCCGAGCCAGGCCGTGACGGCGGGGCCCTGCAGGGTCAGCAGGGCGCCGAGGAATTTGCGGCGGTCGCCGATGACCACGGCCTCCTCGACCAGCGGATTGTTCTTGAGCGCGGCCTCGATGTTGCGGGGGGCGATGTTCTTGCCGCCGGCGGTGATGATGATCTCCTTCTTGCGGCCGGTGATGTGCAGGAAGCCGTCGGCGTCGAAGGAGCCGAGGTCGCCGGAGTGCAGCCAGCCGTCGATGAGGGTCTCGGCGGTGGCGGCTGCTTCCTTAAAATAGCCCTTGAACAGGCTGCGCCCGCGCACCAGGATCTCGCCGTCCTCGGCGAGGCGGACCTCGAGGCCGGGGATCGGCTTGCCGACCGCGCCGAAGCGGGTCTGGCCGGGGATGTTGATGCTGGTCGGGCCGCAGTCCTCGGACTGGCCGTAGACCTCGTAGACGACGATGTCGAGGCCGGTGAAGTACTCGAGCACCTCGGGGGCGATCGGCGCGGCGCCGGAGGTGCAGACCTTGGCGCGGCCGAGGCCGAGCGCGGTCTTGAGCTTGCGAAACACCAGGCGCTGGGCGAGCGCGTATTGCAGGGCGAGCAGGGGCGGCGGCGACTCGCCGCGATTGCCGAGGGCATGCACGCGGCGGGCGACGCCCATCGCCCACTCGAGCAGGCGCTTCTTGACGCCGGTGGCCTGGGCGAGCTTGCCGCGCACGGCGGCGTGGAACTTCTCCCAGATCCGCGGGACCCCGAAGAAGATGGTCGGCTGCACCTCCTTGAGGTTGTCGGGCAGCTTCTCCAGGGCCTCGGCGAAGTACACCTGGAAGCCGAGGGTGACCGGGCCGTAGATGCTGAGCAGCTGCTCGGCGATATGCGAGAGCGGCAGGTACGAGACCATGGATTCCTGGCTCGTGAACGCCATCAGCCGCGAGAGCGTATCGGAGGTCCAGAGCAGCGCGCCGTGGCTCAGCATGACCGCCTTCGGCGGCCCGGTGGTGCCCGAGGTGTAGATATACGTCGCGGTGTCGTCCTCCTGGATCCCGCGCACGCGCTCGTCGACCGCGGCGTCGGGCACGGCGTCGCCGAGGGCCAGGAACTGCTCCCATGTCAGCGCCAGGGGGTCGTCGACGGCCTCGCCCGCCATCAGCACGACGTGGCGCAGCAGCGGCAGGCGCTCGCGCTCGGCGGCGAGCTTGGCGAACTGCGCGGCGTTCTCGACCAGCACGATCGCGGCCTCGGCGTGCTGCACGATGTACTGCACCTCGCCCGGCGAGCAGGTGGTGTAGATGCCGGCCGGGGCGCCGCCGGCGGCCTGGGTGCCGAGCGCGAAGGTCACCCATTCGACGCGGTTGAAGCCGAGGATGCAGGTCGCCTGGCCGGGCACGAAGTCGAGGGCGATCAGGGCGCGCGCGACCCGGCGGGTGAGGTCGCAATAGGCGCCCCAGGACAGCGCCTGCCAGGCGCCGTCTTTACGGGCATGGGCGGCGGGGGCGTCCGGGCGGGTGCGGCCCTGGACGAAGAAACGGGACGGGATCGAGTCTGCCACAGCGCTCTCCTCTTGCGAGTTTGTGCTTACCAACCGAGCTGGCGCGCGGCGAGGTCTTTCATGATCTCCTCGGCGCCGCCGCCGATCGCCAGCACCTTGGTCTCGCGGTAGATCCGCTCGACCTTGGTGCCGCGCATGTAACCGGCGCCGCCGAAGATCTGCACGCCCTCGCGGGCGCAGTGCTCGACGCAGGCGGTCGCCGCGTTCTTGAGCATGCAGATCTCCGCGATCGGCCACTCGCCGGCGTCGACCCGCCGCGCGAGGTCATACAGCCAGCTGCGCACCGGGTGGATGCGCGTCGCCATGTCGACCAGCTTGTGGCGGATCACCTGGCGGGAGATCAGCGGCTTGCCGAAGGTCTCGCGCGACCGCGCGTAGGCGACCGCCTCGTCGTAGCAGACCTGCGAGAACGCCACCGCCATCGCCGCGAGCATCAGCCGCTCGCGGTTGAAGTTCTGCATGATGCCGAGGAAGCCCGAGTTCTCCTCGCCGAGCAGGTTCTCGGCCGGCACCCGGCACTCGTCGAAGTACAGCGCCGCGGTGTCGGAGCACCACCAGCCCATCTTCTTCAGCGGCGTGCGCGTGAACCCGGGCGTGCCGGCCTCGACGATGATCAAGGAGATGCCGCCGAGGCCCGCGGGTCCGGTGCGCACGGCGACGGTGACGAGGTCGGCGCGCATGCCCGAGGTGATGAACATCTTGGCGCCGTGCACCACATAATGATCACCGTCGCGCTTCGCGGTGGTCTTGAGGTTGGCGACGTCGGAGCCGCCGCTCGGCTCGGAGATCGCCAGCGCGGAGATCTTGCGGCCGGCGAGCACATCCGGGATAAACCGGCGCTTCTGGGCCTCGCTGCCGAGGTTCAGCACCGGCGGGAGCCCGATGCCATGGCTGAACAGGCCGGCGATCAGACCGCCTGAACCAGTGCGCGCCATCTCCTCGCACAGCTGGATCGTGGTGATGCTGTCGCCCGGGCTGCCGCCGTACTCCTCCGGAAAACCGATGCCGAGCAGGCCGAGCTCACCTGCCCGAAGGTACAGGTCGACCGGAAACTCGCCGGCCTCCTCCCACGCCTCGACCCCCGGCAGCAGCTCGCGGTCGACGAAGCGCCGCAGGGTCGCGCGAAATCCGGCGCGCTCCTCCTCGGTGATCTCGCCCGTGGTCGTGGCGGTCGGTCCGGTCGGTCCGGTCGGTCCGGTCATGGCGGCGCAGGGTACCACGGCCCGCCGCTCGCCGCGCCTGGCGTAAAATGGCCGCAAACGTCGCTCTGAACGCTGCTCTGCATGTCGTGCGCGGAGCGGAGCGCGCTGCGCGGGCTCGCGCCGATCCACGCGACCACCTTTTACGGCGTGCGCGCGATGAACGACGCGGCGCGCACGGCACCGCGGCGGAGCGGCCACCGACGATCTGCAGCAGCCTCCGGATGAGGTGCAACTTGCGCTCGTGCGGGTCGCATTCACGCACTTCAGCGATGACGCGCAAGATGCGCTCGACCTGCTGCATTCGCACGCTCCCGTAGTTCATGCCAGGTCTACCCCCATTTCTGCGCTGGCAGCATTCTCCGGGCTACACGGTGTTCCTCGGGCGAAACAGCGGCTTGTGGCCGCTCCGGCTTCGACCGGCGAGCCTCGCCAATGGCATGCGTTTGAGACTTTGAATGGGGGCAATCGGCATCGGGGAGCGTAAGCCCCGAGCGAGGCTCGACGGCGACGGCCACAACATCAATGCGGGTCGAGGTCGACACCGGCGGCAAGCTGCTGGTTCGACGCGACGCTGACCCTGTCGACGCCGAAGGATGGTCGCTCAGTGCTCGGGGTGGACCACGATGTTGCCGGGATGGCGGCTCTCCCACTTCGCGCGCAGGGCCCCGGCGAGATCGGAGAATTCAAAGGTCTGCGAGACCAGCGGGCGCAGCCGGCCCTCGTTCGCCCAGGCGAGGATCCGCGCGAGACGCTCGGTCCGCAGCGCTGGATCGCGGTGCACGGCGATCGCGGCCGGCGAGCCGAGCACGTCGATGCCCTTCATGAGAATGAGGTTGGTCGGCAGCACGTTGGGGTCCCGCTCGCCGCGCGCGACGAAGGGTGTCGCGGCCCAGCCGACGATCACGAAGCGGGCCCCGTACGCCGAGCCGCGCAGGGCCTCGGCCGAGAGTGGGCCGCCGACGCCGTCGTAGACGACATCGACCCCACGTCCGCCGGTGAGCGCCTTGAGCCGCTCGCGCAGTGATCCTTCATCGTCGCCGATGCGCAGCACGTGGTCGGCCCCCTGCGCCTGCACGACCTCGAGCTTGGCCGCCGAGCGACCGGCGGCGATCACCGTGGCGCCCAGCAGCTTGCCGAGTTGCACGGCCGCGAGCCCGGTGCTGCCGGTCGCGCCGAGCACGAGCAGGGATTCGCCGGCTTGCAGCCGGGCCCGCTGCACGAGCGCGTGATAGGCGGTCTCGTAGCCGCCGAGCAGACAGGCGCCCTCGTCGAGCGAGAGCCCGCGGGGCAGCGGGATCACGGCGCTGCTCGGCGCGACCGCATACGAGGCGAAGCCGCCGTATTGGCGGTGTTCACCGAGCGAGCGCGGACCGGTGAGCAGGCCGTCGGCGATCACCTGGGTGCCGAGCAGAGCGCGGTCGACCGCGGCGCCGATCGCCACGACCTCGCCGGCGAACTCCAGGCCCGGGGTGTAGGGCGGGCGCGGCACGTGCTGGTATTGGCCGCTCGTCATCAGCAGGTCGACCCATCCGACCGCGGCGCTGCGCACCGCGATCACCAGCTCGTCGGGCGCGAGCGAGGAGGGCTCGGGGGCCGGCTGTGGCCCCAGTTGCAGCTGCGCGATCGCGTCGAGCGGACTCGCGGCGAGCGCCGTCACGACGGCGCGGCGGCCCGGGGCGAGAGGCGTGATCGGCGGTGTGGCGGTGGACATATCCGCAGACGATCATCATTGGGCCCGGACATCGACTTCTGCAAAGGTGGATCTCGCGGTCACGGCTTTGTGTCAAGGAGGACCATGGCGCACAACGAAGAGCATCGCTCCGGTGTCGGCGGGTGGCTGCGCGCCGCGGTGCTCGGTGCAAATGACGGGATCGTGTCGATCGCCAGCCTCGTGCTCGGCGTCGCGGCCGCGGAGGGCGTCGCGGGCGCGGTGGTCACGGCCGGGGTGGCTGGGCTGGTCGGCGGGGCGCTGTCGATGGCCGCCGGTGAGTATGTATCGGTGAGCTCGCAGCGCGACGTGCAGCGCTCCGACCTCGGGCGCGAGCGCCTGGAGCTGATCGCGTCACCCGAGGCGGAGCGCCGCGAGCTGATCGACATGTACACGGCGAAGGGGCTCACGCCCGAGCTCGCGGAGCAGGTCGCGGACGCGCTGGTGGCCGGCGACGAACCCTTGCGGGTGCACGCGCGCGAGGAGCTGAACCTCGATCCCGACGCGCTCGCGCGGCCAGTGCAGGCGGCGGTGGTCTCGGCGTTGTCATTCGCGATCGGCGCGGCGCTGCCGCTCGCGGTGATCGTGCTGGCGCCGACATCGGTGCGCGTTCCGGCGACGCTGATCGTCGGGCTCGTCACCCTCGCCCTGCTCGGAGCCGGGAGCGCACGGCTCGGCAGGGCACCTGTGGCACGCGCGGTCGGCCGGGTGGTGGTCGGCGGGGCGCTGGCGATGGGGCTGACCTACGCGCTCGGTGCGGTGTTCGGCGCGATGTCGTGAGCTCTGGAGATCCGCGGGGGGCGCGCTTTGGGGTACGTTTGGGCGTGCGCGACGCGGCGGGGCGAGCATCATGGCGGGTGGCGGGGGCGCTCGCGCTGCTCGGCTGCGCCTGCGCGCCGACGATGCGCGCGACCATGCCGACGGAGGCGCCGCGGGGTGCGGTCCGGATCGACCTCGCGGAGTCCCGGGAGTGCCTGCGGCTCGGCGGTCGCTACGATCTGCCGCTCGAGGGCGCGGTGGAGGACCCCGAGCTGCTGGCGCGGCTGGTCGAGGTGCCCGCCGCGGTGCGGCGCGTGGCCCGAGCGGCCGGCCTCGAGTCGCCGCTGGCGACGCTGCTCGGCCCCCATCCCAGCGGATCCAGTGGTGCGCCTTTCGCGGAGAAGTTACATCTGGTGATGCGTCTGTCGTCGCTGGAGATCCAGGTCGCGGCGCTGCTCTTCGAGGCGGAGTGCCTCGGCAACCAGATGGAGGCGGCGCTGCTCGAGCTCGATCGCCGCCAGCGCAAGCGGGAGGTCGTGCTGACGGTATCGTCGATCCTGGTCGGCGCGGTGGCGGCGAGCGCCGGAGGGATCTGGGGGCTGCGCGACGGCAGCGAGGAGGGTCCGGCGGCCCTCGGGATCGGCGGTGGTGTGGCCGCCGCGTCGCTGGGCCTCGCCGCGTTCGTGCCGGAGCGGCGCGCGGTGGTGTTCCCGCACGAGCACAACTTGCTGGGGCCGATCGCCAGCGGCGAGGACCCACGCGGGCTCTATCCGACCTTCGTGTTTCGCATGCTGACGCGGCCGTCGGCGCAGGGGGGCGCGGCGCCGCGGGCCGAGATCCTCGCCCACTGGCGGCGCATCATCGACGCCGAGGTGCCGGCGTCGCAGCGGGCGCTCGCCGAGTCGCTGCTGTTCGGCGACGGCGGCATTTATGATCGCAGCCTGGTCGATGTCCGCGAGCAGCTGTTCGACGTGCTCGAGTCGCATATCAACGCGGTCGACCTCGAGCTGGAGCTGCTCTATCGCTTCTCGGCGCGTCTGGTCGAGGTGACCGCGCCGCCGCGATGAAAGTCCAGAGCGGGGTGTGATGGGGAGGGGGGGCTGGTGCCGGGAGCCGCCATCGAGGGTCCGAGGCGACAGGGGGTGCGCCGAGGCAAGCGTGCGCGCCTCGAAGCCGTCTGGGCGCCCCGCGGTGGGAGGTGCGAACCGCTGGGCGCCCCGGCGCCGCAGGAGGCATAACTTGATGATTTTAATGCACACATGGACTGGCTCTGGATTTGCTTATGGCCGCCGCCATGCACATGCGTGACTCCTGGCGGAGCAGCCCGGCGCGACGGACGGCGATTACACGCTGTACGTCGGCAAGGATCCGAGCAAGCCGTGGACGGCCCATTGCAAGGACATGGACACCGATCCTGTCGAGTATCTCCCGCTGGTCAACGTCCAGGAGGGCCGCAACTTCTCGCACTACCGGGCCGGCAACAATTCGCCGGGCACCGACGTCCGCACCAGCTTCACCCACCTGCGGATCGACCCGATCACGCTGCTCGTCGACATCGACGATTTCACCTTCAGCAGCTCGATTGGCGCGCTGATGCACGGCGAGGACGCGGTGACGTCGATGCCGTACGCGGTCGCCGAGAGCTGCGACGGTCAGGCCGACGGCGTCGCCAACGTCGACCTCGTCGGCACGCCCTTCAAGCTGAAGGAGTCGTTCTGCACCGCGGGATTCGTGCCGGTGGGAGGGGCGGTCCTTGGCATGAACGACCAGGTCGCCGACATCACCGGCGGCGGCGGCTGTGGCTGGAGCTCGCCGTCGAATGGCGTTCAGTGCACGGACAACCCCCAGAAGATCAACAGCGGCTTCGTGCTCGACCTCGAGTACACGCAGGGCGACGCCTACGATCAGGCGGCCAAGGCGTTCTGCGAGAACCACCTTCAGTGCCTCGAGGTCTACCCCGACCTCGCCGACTGCATCGTCGAATGGCAGGGGCCTCAAGACCGACGACCCCGCGTGCAACGCGGGGCTCACCGCGACCAACGTCTGCCTGTCGACGCAGAGCTGCGACGACCTGGCGAAGACGGTCTTCGAGGACATGTACGGCGACTGCTTGGACGAGAAGCTGGTCGAGGATCAAGCCTGCACCTGATCGCTACGGACACGGCCGCTGCTGCGGACAGCGGCTGCGGGGACCTCGAGCCTGTGGGTGCGAGAACGGGCCTCCCCTGACCACGCGCCCCCATCGACGAGGTGTTCACCCTCCTGCGCCCGCCCGTCGTCGTCGCTGCCCCTCTCGGGCCATGGCCGTGCGCCTCGTCGTGCTCGCGCTTCCCCTCGCGCCCAGGACTGTGCCAAGATCTCCCGACCGCGGGCTCCTCGCAGCTCACGTGGCTGCTCCGTATTCACCCTCGCGCCCAAATTCTCACTTCAACCTCTTAGGCGCTCGAACATGGATCATGGACCACCACCACTCGCAGACCGCTCGACGCTCCCGCGCCGGGTCGCCTGGGAGGTGTTCATGGCCGTGCTCGCGCTGGTCAGCCTCATTCCGGTGTTGTGGGTCGAGCTGACGAACTTACAATTCTCGGATCCGCGCTTTCAGCGGCTCGCGGCGATCGACCTCGCGATCGTGCTGGTATTCCTGCTCGACTGGATGAACGGGCTGCGGCGCGCCTCAGACCGGCGCGCCTGGCTTCGTCGCCACTGGTTCGAGCTGCTCGGGATGATGCCGCTATACCTCGAGGGCGTCGTGGTCCTGCGCGTCATGGGACTGCTGCGGCTGACGCGAGTGCTGCGGCTGCTGCGGGCCTTCACGGCGCTGCGGCGGATCCGGGCGCTGCTCCTCCTCGACGTCATCATCAACCGCCACAAGATGCTGCACACCGCGGTGGTCGCGTCGGTCGTCGTCGTCGTCCTCGCGGCCGTCGTGTGGGTGCTCGAGAAGGGCGACAACCCCGCCTTCGACGAGTTCGGCAACGCGCTCTGGTGGGCGATCGTCACGACCACGACCGTCGGCTACGGCGACATCACCCCGCAGAGCGGCCTGGCGCGGCTGGTGGCGACCGTCCTGATGTTGATGGGCATTGGCCTCATCGCCGCCCTGGCCTCGAGCTGCAGCGCCGCGCTGATCGCCACCGACCCGGAGCTGCAGCGCACCGACACGGGGCTGATCGACCAGCTCGAGCGCCTCGCCGCGCTGCACGAGCGCGGTCACCTGAGCGCCGAGGAGTTCGCCGCGGCCAAGCGGCGCATCCTCGACTGCGCCCCTTCAGGCCCTACAGCCGGCACCTCCTGACGCCCCGCCGCCCGCGGCGCTCGACGCTGCCCAAGGCCGGCGCCCGCCCCGCGCGAGTGTCGGCATCTCTGGACATCTCATGCCCGGCGATCACCGACAGGCGTCGGCCGTTCCCGACAGTCGCGTCGTGTCCAACGCAATGCTTTCGCGTGGGCCGCCCGTTGGCACGAAACGTGTAACCCGAGCGGCCATGGCCCCGATGTCGCCGCGCTCGCGCCCTGCTCGCCTGTCGCGAGAAGACAGCCTCCACCCGCCACACGACAGGGCCGGACCGACGACCGAGCAGAGCAGGCGCGGGTCGCACGACAGCGCGACGCCGACGGGCCCGCTGCTCTTTTTCCTCGCCGCCTTGGCGCTCCGGGAGAACCTCCTCTCCGGCGGCTCCTCGTTCGCCCTCGCCGTCGGCCTCGTGTGCCTGACCCTGTCGCTGGGCTTGCCGCTGTTCTCGCGGCTCGAGCATCGGCGCCGCACGTCTTCTTTCGACTTTAAACACGGCCGCTGAGGCGGCGCCCGGGCTCCAATTCATGAACACGATCTGGCAGCGTCTCCGTCGCTTCAACAAATTTTGGGACAACCGCTTCGAGGACCTGACCCCGGCGACCTGGCTGCGCACGACCTACCGCGACTTCAGCGCGGGCCTGGTCGTCGCGCTCACCGCGATCCCGATGGCGATGGGCTTCGCCATGGCGATGGGCCTGCGCCCCGAGCAGGGCATCATCGCCGGCGCGCTCGCGTGCATCATCGGTCGCACCTGGGGCGGCTCGAAGTACCAGGTCTACGGCCCCACCGCCGCGTTCATCCCGATCATCGCCGCGCTCATGACCAAGTACGGCGAGTCGGGGGGCGGCAACTTCGACGAGGCCCACGGCTTCCTGGTCCTGTGCAGCATCATCGCCGGCGTGGTGCTGCTGCTCATGGGCTTGTTCGGCGTCGGCAGGTTCGCCGCCTACGTGCCCAACTCGATCGTCGTCGGCTTCACGGTCGGCATCGCCGTCGCCATCGCCCTGTCGAACATCAACTCGGTGCTTGGCCTGCACCACGTCGACATCGAGGGCCACTTCGTCGAGCAGATGGCGACGATCTTCGCGCACCTCGGCGAGGTCAACCTCTGGGCCCTCGGCCTCGCCATGCTCACGCTCTTCGCGACCCGCTGGCTGCTGAAGGTCTCGATCTTCAACACCCGGACACCGCCTCAGAACCCCCACCCAACCGCGGCAGTTGGGCTGCGCGCTCCCAAACAGGGGTTCTGAGCGGTTCCGGCGCCCCGCGAGTCCCCAGCCGGGACCGATGCGCGGGGATGTCTTGGAGACGGGCTGGAGACGGGGGCTAAGGGGGTGGAAGCGATCTCCCCGCCACGCCTTCCATGTCCGGTCGCACTGGGTCACGAGGTCGATCTTACCGCAGGGGTAGTTTGGGGCGCCGCAGCACGGCTTGCCCTTCGCATCCTGGTGCCACCAGCCGCAGCAGGGCTCGCCGACCTTGCAGGCGAGATCGGGGCAGACGCCGTCGCCCGCGGCCCGCCTGGCGCTCTCCTCGCCCGCGGCCCACCTAACACTCTCCTCACCCTCGGCCGCAGCCGCGACCGCTGGGCGCTCGCCGTCCTCGGGCAGCGGCAGCGGGGGGCTCAAAGAGGAGGCCGATCGAGGTGGCCGCGGGCATCCTGCTGTGGGGCGCGCGGTCAGGCGAACAACAGGACCTGTCCAGGAGGAGGAGGTGCTGGGGGGCGGAGCGCGGGCGCCGTGGAGGATTCTGGCGATGGCGGCGCTTAAGAGTTTTGGCTCTTCCGGGTTTGGAGTGGGTCGCAGAAGGGCACGAGTGTTCGGGGCCAGCATCCGAGGAATCCCGAGACTCAGATGTGCTGCTCGGAGCCCCCGCCGGAGGCAAGTGCCGCCCATCGCCCACGGGAACCGGGCCCAGAGGGCGCAGGCCCGGTCCAGGGAGCGCGCTCGACGACGCCGCGCTCGACGACGCCGCGCTCGAGGCCCGCCTGTTCCATGCGATCGGCTGCAACGAGCCGTCCGATCGACCTCGCTACGACCCGACACATCTGAGACGTTTGGTAGCACCTCGAGGCCAATGTGCGGTAAGCTCAAAAAGATCCGCAATTCCCGACGACGTGGTACCTCAGCCCGTCGGACTGGAGGACCTGTCCGAGCTGATCGACCGGCATTTCGAGCCCGCGACCATCGCTAAGGAAGTAGCGGAACTGAGGGTACGCCGAAGGCTTGACGACGCCGACCGGGTTCGTTAAACCCTGCGGAGTCTCAACGTGGATGTAACCATCGACGGAGAGCCCCAGTACAGCGCCGTCGGCCATCACGCATTTGAAGGCGATCTGCGGCTGCCAGCCAGGGACCCAGCCGAGGGGGCGGAGGGTTCCGGCATTCGGCTGCTGGGGCGGCGCGCCGGGGGCCTGGGGCTGCGCGGCCGCGAGCGGCTCCTGGGGTTCACGCAGCAACTTGTCTACCTCGCGTTTGACGATGTCGGGGGCGCATTGCAGTACATTACCGCCGGTTTCGACGATGCAGCCGGCTTGCTGGAGCCGCAGTTGGAGCTTCTGCGTCTTCACGGTGACGCCTCCGACGTTAATGTAGGCTGAGTTGGGGCTGATCTGAATCCGCAGCTTCTCGCCGTGACTGATCGAGATCTCCGGCTTGAGGTGGAGCGGCCGCTCGCCGGTGAGGGTTGGGACCACCTCCTTCTTGAGCCACTTCCTCAGGCCCGCGTGGGCCTCGGAGGCGCTCAGGAGAAGCAGGAAAACGACCGATATCGAGGTTGTTTTGGCGAGTGACGACATAATGCCTTCTGTGGATCTTGGCGGGGTGTGAGCATCGTGAGCCCCGGCGCTCCCAGGGATGCAACGCACGTGCCACGCCGCTCGCACCGCAATCTAGCCAGAGCATCCTCGCCAGTGGACAGCGGCGCGACGCGCCGGCCGGCCCTTGCACGGCGTGCACCGGCTCAACGGCGTCGGAGAAGATTCCGAAAAATTTGACGCGTAGTCCGGGCGACTGGACAGCGTGCGCTTCGTCGGGTGAGTGCCGCGCGTATCGGCACTGCTGTGGTCGATGTAGCACTCGGCGGCCGAGAAGCCGCGGCCGCCCAGAGCACTTGGCGGACGTCTCCTCGGCCACCCTGGATCCGTCGTTTCCCGGACTGGCGCCCGCTGTCCCGGTTCATTGGAGCGAGCCCGACCAGCGCGCTGATGCGACGCCTGTCGAGCTTGCCCAG
>NZ_JACCSO010000668.1 GCF_013812955.1 Nannocystis sp.
ATTGTCGGGCTCTGGATGATCGGAGATAGTGCCACTCCCTGGAGTTGGCAGTGCAACGAGCGGCCGTCGACGGCCGACCCGTCACCCGATCCCTGTCCGGAGCCAAGCAAGCACATGCGCGTCGATCCCAAGTCCCTCGTCCGCCGCCTCAATCCCGCGACCACCCGCATGCTCGAGGGCGCCGTCGGCCACGCGGCCGGCGGCCAGTTCTACGAGATCACCTGCGAGCACCTGCTCCTCAAGCTGCTTGAGCCCGAGGACGGCGACACCGCCCTCATCCTCCAGCACTTCGGGCAGCGCAAGGCGATCCTCGCCCAGCGGATCCAACGCAGCCTCGAGCGCATGAAGACCGGCAACAGCGGTCGACCGGTGTTCGCCGAGCAGCTGTTTCAATGGATCGAGGACGCCTGGGTGGTCGCCTCGCTGACCTACGGCGCCACCTCCCTGCGCAGCGGCCACCTGCTGCTGCAGTTCATCGACCGCTCGAGCCGCTACACCGGCGACACCTTCGCCGAGCTCGACGCGATCAACCTCGGCGACCTGCGCAAGAGCTTCGAGGACATCGTCGCCCGCTCCACGGAGACCCCACCCGTCGACGCCGCCGGCAATACGCCGGCCCTGGCGGGCCCGCAGGCCTCCGTCGGCGACGAGCACCTCCAGCGCTTCACGACCTCCTTCACCGACGACGCGCGCGCCGGCAAGATCGACCCGATCTTCGGCCGCCACACCGAGATCCGCCAGCTGATCGACATCCTCGGTCGCCGTCGCAAGAACAATCCGATCATCGTCGGCGAGCCCGGCGTCGGCAAGAGCGCGCTGGTCGAGGGCCTCGCGCTGGCGATCGTCAGCGGCGACGTGCCCGACATGCTGGCCGACGTCGACCTCCGCGGCCTCGACCTCGGCGCGCTGCAGGCCGGCGCCAGCGTCAAGGGTGAGTTCGAGAAGCGGCTCAAGGGCGTCATCAACGAGATCAAGTCCTCGCCCAAGAACATCGTCCTGTTCATCGACGAGGCCCACACCCTGATCGGCGCCGGCGGTGGACCCGGCCAGGACGCCGCCAACCTGCTCAAGCCGGCCCTCGCGCGCGGCGAGCTGCGCACGATCGCCGCCACCACCTGGTCCGAGTACAAGAAGTACTTCGAGAAGGACGCCGCGCTCGAGCGCCGCTTCCAGCCGGTCAAGGTCGACGAGCCCTCCGAGCACAACGCCGTCGTCATGCTCCGCGGCATCCGCAAGATCTACGAGGCCGCCCACAAGGTCACGATCCGCGACGAGGCCATCGTCGCCGCCGTCGCCCTCTCGCACCGCTACATCGCCGGCCGCCAGCTGCCCGACAAGGCGATCGACCTGCTCGACACCGCCGCCGCCACCGTCAAGATCGAGCAGAAGACCCGGCCCTCCGAGCTCGTCGCCCTCGACCAGGAGTTCGCCGCGCTGGGGCGCGCCCGCGAGGCCCAGTCCCGCGACATCACCGACGGCGCCAACGTCGACCTCGAGGTCCACAGCGAGCTGCTCGCCCGCATCGACGTCGTGCGCGACGAGCAGGCCGCGCTCGAGGCCCGCTGGCAGGCCGAGAAGGTCGCCGTCGAGGCCCTCACCGCCGCGCGCCTGGCCGTGCGCAGCGCCCCCGAGGGCAGCGACACCGCCGCCCTGCAGGAGGCCCTCGCCACCGCCGACCGCGCCCACCAGGACCTGCTCGCCGGCGCCTCGCCGCTGATCCACACCGAGGTCGACAGCGACGCGGTCGCCCGCGTCGTCGAGCGCTGGACCGGCGTGCCCGCCGGCAAGATGCGCGCCAGCACCATCGGCGCGGTGCTGCGGCTCGAGGACGAGCTCTCCGCCCGCGTGCGCGGCCAGGACGAGGCCATGCGGGTCGTCGCCGAGACCGTGCGCATGAGCCACGCCGGCGTGCGCGACCCCAACACCCCGATCGGCGTGCTGCTGTTCGTCGGCCCCAGCGGCGTCGGCAAGACCGAGACCGCGCTGGCCCTCGCCGACCTGCTCTACGGCGGCGAGCGCTTCGTCACCTCGATCAACATGTCCGAGTTCCAGGAGAAGCACACCGTCTCGCGCCTGGTCGGCTCGCCGCCCGGCTACGTCGGCTACGGCGAGGGCGGCGTGTTGACCGAGGCCGTGCGCCAGCGGCCCTACTCGGTGGTCCTGCTCGACGAGTGCGAGAAGGCCGACATCGACGTGATGAACCTGTTCTATCAGGTCTTCGACAAGGGCATCCTCAACGACGGCGAGGGCCGGGCGATCGACTTCAAGAACACCGTGGTGATCTTGACCTCGAACCTCGCCACCGCCGAGATCATGGCCCTCTACGAGAAGGACGAGCCGCCGAAGGCCAGCGAGGTCGCCGAGCACATCCGGCCGATCCTCGCCAAGCACTTCAAGCCGGCGCTGCTCGGCCGCATGACCGTCGTGCCCTACCGTCCGATCGCGGCGCAGATCCTCAAGGACATCGCCCGGCTCAAGCTCGGCAAGCTCGCCAAGCGCCTGTTCGCCAGCCACCACCTCGCCACCGAGTTCGCGCCCGAGCTCATCGACGAGCTCGCCCGGCGCTGCACCGACCCCGGCAGCGGCGCCCGTAACGTCGACCACATCCTCCGCGCCTCGCTGATGCCCGAGCTCGCCCGCGCCCTGCTCGAGCGCCTCGCCGAGGACGCCCTGCCCGGCAAACTCCGCATCGAACTGAGCCCGGCCGGCGGCTGGCGCTTCGACTTTCAGGAGGTCTGACCCATGACCACTCAAAACCCAGGCCTGCGCTGGCTGATCGCCGCGCCCCTCAGCAAGGCCCCGTCCGGCAAGACCCTCGACCTGGTCGATGTGCTCGACCAGCTCGGCTTCACCGCCACCGTCGACCTCGGCCCGGCCCTCGGCGCCGCCGGGGCCCTGCCGACCACGGTCGCCTTCCCGCGACTGCGCGCGTTCGGCCTCACCACCGTGCTCGCCGCGGCCCCGCCGCTGGCCGAGCTGCAGGCC
>NZ_JACCSO010000674.1 GCF_013812955.1 Nannocystis sp.
GGACGGGACAGCGGGGGCGGGACAGCGGGGGCGGGACAGCGGGGACGGCGATGAATCACGGCAGCGGCAACAACAGCGAGCGAGGGACCGGGTCGGTCACTTGCCCTTCTTGATGGGGATGCTCATCAAGCCGCCGTCGTCGTCGTCGGGCTTGGGCTTGGGCTTGGGCTTGGTCGCCGGCGGCTGGGGCTCGGAGACGGGGGGCGGCTTCCTGGGCGTCTGCGGCTTGGACGAGGTCGGAGGATTGCTGGGCGCCGTGGCGGCCCGGACCTCGAGCGGGATCTTCAAGGCCTCGTCCTTGCCCGCAGAAACGGTGATGGTCGTCTGATAGGTCTTGTAGCCGTCGGCCTTGACGATCAGCTGGTGCTTGCCGGCCGAGAGCGGATGGGTGATGGGGGCCGGGCCGAGCTCGACGCCGTCGACGGTGATGCTCGCGGGCGGGCCGTCGACCGTGAAGGTCATCAGCGCGAAGGCGGCGTCGCCGACCAGGGCCTTGATCCGGGCCTGGGCCTCGGCGTTGCCGGCATCGGCGCCGAGCACGTTGCGATAGATCTTGAGCGCAGAGATCTTGTCGCCGGTCTGCTCGAAGCCGCGACCGCTGGCCAGCATGCGCGCGGTCTCGAGGCGCACGCTCAGCTCGCTGGCGCGGACCATCAGCTGCGGGAAGCGCTTCAGGTCGTCCTCGGCGGCGTCGAGCACCCGCTGCGCCTGGCTGAACTTGTTGTCGTCGACCAGGCCCTCGGCGCTGCTGAGCAGGTCCTCGAGGCGGGCCTGCTTGTCGCCCTCGGCCAGCTCGGCGCCGCTGGCGTTGGCCGTCGCGGCGCCGCGGTCGACGACCGGGTCGTCGGCGTTGCCGCGGCCGGAGAACGCGAAGAAGCCGACGCCGAGCACCGCCGCCGCCGCGAGGCCGCCATAGACGAGGTTGCGCTGGCGCTCTTGCTGTTGCTGCTGCTGATTGCCGACCAGCACCACGGTGCGGCCGTCCTGGACCTGGAACACCGAGGAGTTGTCCATCGGGATGCCCTGCGCCTTGAGCTGGTCGGCGAGGGCGGCGTTGTTGAACGCCGAGGACATCATGGGCGGCGCGGTCGCCGGACGGGCGACCGAGCCGGTGCTGAACAGCGGGTTCGGGGCCGCCGGGAGCGAGTGCGAGGACGAGGGCGCGGGCGCGGGCTCGCGGTCGCGGCCGAAGCTGCCGACCTGGATCTCGTGGGCGGCGAGCACCGGCTTCGAGCGCTCGCCGGTCACCTCGCGCGGCTCCTCGATCTCCGCGGGGGTCTCCTCGGTGCGCGGCTGGGCGCGCGGCAGGCGGAACATCGAGAACGGGACCTGATCGATCAGGCCCTCGACGACCTCGTTGGCGTCGCGAGGGCGGCGCTCGCGGCTCTTCTCCATGCAGCGGCTGATCAGCTCGAGCACGCCCTCGGGCACGCCGTGGTCGGCGGGCAGCAGATCGGCGAGCGGCGCGGCCTGCTCGTGCACGTGCTTGTAGAGCACGGAGGCGTCGTTGTCGGCCTGGAAGGGCATGACGCCCGAGAGCATGAAGTAGAACAGGATGCCGACCGCGTAGACGTCGACGCGCTGGTCGACCTTCTCGCCGAGGATCTGCTCCGGCGACAGGCAGGTCGGGGTCCCGAGCACGTTCTGCTTGGTGATGTCCGACGAGCCGGAGACCAGCTTGGCGAGCCCGAAGTCGAGGATCTTGACGTAGTTGGCCCGACCCTGCCGCTCGCACAGCATGATGTTGGCGGGCTTGATGTCGCGGTGGATGATGCCGCGCGAGTGGGCCTCGCCGAGGCCCTTGAGCACCTGCGCGGCGATCGGCACGAAGTCGGCGAGCGCGAGGCGGGTCCGGCGACGCACGAAGCGGTCGAGGGTCTCGCCCGCGACGTACTCCATCACGATGAAGGCGCGACCATCATTGCGACCGAAGTCGTGGATGGTGACGATGTTGGGGTGCTGGAGGCTGCTGAGGCCGCGCGCCTCGCGTTCGAAGCGGGCCAGCGCCTCGGGGTCGCCCATCCAGTCGGGGGCCAGGACCTTGAGGACGACCTGACGGTTCAGGTCGACCTGCGTGGCCTGATAGACGACCCCCATCCCGCCGCGGCCAAGCCGCCGCTCGATCAAGTAGCGTCGCGCAAAGGTCGTCCCCAACAGGGGGTCTGCTTGCGGGTGATCATCCGAGTTGCTCATGGACGTCGCTCGTGGGGGTGACGGGCGAAAATTCGCGGGGGATACCGCAGCGAAGACCAGATGGGGCTGCGCCGTTGCCCGGAGGGCGGGGAGGAGGCGGTGACGTTAACACACCTTGGTCCGCCCGGGCGCATCTTCGACTAACGCGCAGGATACCACGCAGGGTTTTTGTCCGGGATTTTCTGGACGAAAGCCGAGTGACGCGGTCCGCGAGCATGCGGCGCCTGACCATTTGGCGCCCTCGGCATGATGCGGCCCTCGGCATGCGCCTGCCCTCTGCGGTACCCCGCCCCCATGCACCCAAGGACGGCGAGCGATCGGGCATACTGCGGGCCGTGCCGACCCTGAGCCTCGCCCCCAATGTCTCGTCCCTCGTGCAAGGCAGCCGCGCCGTCCTCGTGGTCGCGGCCGCCAGTGTGTTCGCCAGCGACAACTTCCCGGCCCTGCTCCCGGGCGCCGCGCAGACCCTGCTGCTGGAGCTCGCCCGGGAGCTGAAGCCCGGCGATCTCGGAGCGGTCGGCGGCACGCTGACCGGCCTGACCGAGCCGCGCAAAGTGGTCGCAGGCGTGCTGCCGGACCTGTTCTCGCGGCACAACTCGCCGACCCGGGCGGAGAGCGTGCGGCGGGTGGTGGCGGGCGCTGACCTCGGAAGCGCGGGCAAGGCCGGGATTATCCTCGTGCTGGCGGACGCCGGGCACGCGCTCGCGGCGGTGAACGCGGTGGGGCGGGCCTTCCCCGTCTACACCGGGAAATCAAGCCCCCCCTCGACCCTCGCGCTACAGATCGCCATCGTCGACCTCGCCGGCCAGCCGGTGGCCGTTGGACCCGAGATCGAGGCCACCATGCAGGCGGCGCGCACTGCGGCGGGACTGGTCGATACCCCGCCGAGCGAGCTCAATCCCGAGACCTTCGCCCTCCGCGCCCGTGAGGAGCTGCAAGGCCTCCCGCATGTGCGGGTCCACGAGATCGTCGGCGACGATCTCGTGGCCGAGCGGCTCGCGGGCATTCACGCCGTCGGCCGCTGCGCCGTGGCGGCCCCGCGGCTGCTGGTCGCCAGCTACGAGCCACCCGACGCCAGCGGCAAGCACATCGCGCTGGTCGGCAAGGGCATCACCTACGACACCGGTGGCCTGAGCCTGAAGATCAGTGGGGCCATGAACACGATGAAGGGTGACATGGGCGGGGCCGCGGCCGTGCTCGGCGCTTTCAAGGTGCTGGCCGCCCACGGCTGCCGGCATCGGCTGTCGCTGGTGCTGTGCATGGCCGAGAACGCCGTTGGTCCCGCGGCCTTCAAACCCGACGACATCCTCCGCATGCACTCGGGCAAGACCGTGGAGATCAACAACACCGACGCGGAGGGTCGGCTCGTGCTCGCCGATGGCGTCAGCTACGCGGCCCGGGTGCTCGGCGCCCAGGTCATCTTCAACGCCGCGACCCTGACCGGCGCCCAGCTGGTCTCGACCGGCCTGCTGCACGCCGCGATCATCAGCAACGACGAGGCCCTCGAGCAGCTCGTGATCGCGGCCGGCAGACACAGCGGCGACCTGGTCCATCCCCTGCCGTTCGCGCCCGAGTTCTACAAGCAGGAATTCGAAAGTAATGTCGCAGATATGTGCAATTCGGTGAAGAATCGCATGAACGCCCAGTCGGCCTGCGCGGCGCAGTTCGTCTACTGGCACATCGACGACCAGCCGGTGCAGTGGTGCCACATCGACCTCGCCGGTCCGTCCTTCCCCAAGAACCGCGGCACCGGCTTCGGCGTCGCCCTGATCTCCGAGGCCGTCCGCCGCCTCGGCTGAGGAGTCGCCATGTACAGCGCATCCCACTGGTACTTGCCCGGCTCCTGGGCCTCGGTGCTGGCCGACGAGACGGCCGAACCATACTTCAACGAACTCATCTCATTCGTCGACCAGGAGCGCGAAACCTCTACGGTTTATCCGCCAGAGGAGGACGTGTTCAAGGCCTTCGAGCTGTGCCCCTACGAGCAGGTCCGGGTCGTGCTGCTCGGACAGGACCCGTACCACGACGAGGGCCAGGCGCATGGCCTGTGCTTCTCGGTGCAACCGGGGGTCAAGCCGCCGGCCTCGCTGGCCAACATCTTCAAGGAGCTGCAGGCCGACCTCGGACACTCACCCCCGGGCCACGGCCACCTCGAGCGCTGGGCCATGCAGGGTGTGCTGATGCTGAACACGGTGCTGACGGTGAAGGCCCACAGCCCGGGTTCGCACAAGAGCAAGGGCTGGGAGAAGTTCACCGACGCGGTGATCCGGACTTTGAGCGCGCGTGATGAACCGATGGTGTTCGCGCTGTGGGGCGACTTCGCCCGCAAGAAGGCGACCCTCGTCGACACCGACCGCCACCGGGTCGTGGCCGCCCCTCACCCCTCGCCGATCGTCGCCAAGGGGCCGAAGTTCGTCGGCAGCCGGCCGTTCTCGGCCATCAATTCGGCGCTTGCCGAGCTCGGCTGCTCCGAGATCGACTGGGACCTGAACTGAGGCCGGGCGCCATGTTCGCCAGTTTCTTGGCGTGTGGAGAAGAAGGGTTTTATCCTACATCTCGTACACCGGAGATTGCACATGGAAAACCGACGCCGAGACCGCAGTGAAAACCCCTGGATGGCCGGGGATCTCTATTTGCAATCTGTGGCCGGGCATCACGGCCTCGATCAGCTGACGCTGGCGACCCGTGAGGGTCTGCTGCTGTCGGCGAGTGGTGACCGGGAGCTGAGCAACCGCCTCGCCGCGGTCGCGCCGGTGTTCGCCGAGGAGCCGGCCACCCTCAAGCCGGGCATGCTCGAGGACCTGGCCCAGGGTCAGCCGCTGCAGCTGTGGCGGGTGAGCATCCGTGACCGGCCGTTCTACCTGATCGGCGTCGGCAGCCCCACGGACATGCCGGAAGAGGTCCAGACCGCGTTCGACCGCATCTTCGCCCGCCCGGGCAAGCGCGGCCAGAGCAACTGAGGTCCACCGAGGCGCCTGCGGACGCCTCAGTGATAGACGGCCAGTTCGGCGATGGGGTCGCTGCCGGGACGGCAGTCGCCCGCATCGCCGCTCTGCTTTAAAAGATTAGAGGTCCAGCTCGGCCTGGGCGGTGGGTGGCAGCTCGAGGTTGAGGTGCCGCGCCGCCTTCACGGTGGCCATGCGACCGCGGTGGGTCCGCAGCAGGAAGCCGCGCTGGAGCAGGAAGGGCTCGACCACCCCCTCGAGGGTGTCGCGGGGCTCGCCGAGGCTGGCCGCGATCGCGTCGACGCCGACCGGGCCGCCGCGGAAGTTGTCGAGGATCATCGTCAGCATGCGCCGGTCGAGCGCGTCGAGGCCCGCCTCGTCGATGCCGAGTTCCTTGAGGGCGCGGTTGGCGTCGACAAACTCGATGCGACGCATCTCGGCGCGCGCCTCATCGGCGACCTGGGCGAAGTCGCGGACCCGGCGGGTCAATCGGTTGGCGATGCGCGGGGTGCCGCGGCTGCGCCGGCCGATCTCCAGCGCCGCCTCGGGGGTGATCGCAAACCCCAGGAGCCCGGCGGTGCGCAGCACGATCGCCGCCAGCTCGTCGTCGCCGTAGAACTCGATGCCCTCGAGGATCTGGAAGCGGTCGCGCAGCGGCCCGCTGAGCAGCGCCGTGCGGGTCGTCGCGCCGAGCAGGGTGAAGGGCGCGAGCTCGAAGCCGATCGTGCGGGCGCGCGTCCCCTCGCCCACCGGCAGGTCGATGCGGCGATCTTCCATCGCCGAGTACAGACTCTCCTCGACCGTCGGCGACAGGCGGTGGATCTCGTCGATGAACAGCACGTCGCGGGCGCCGAGCGCCGTCAGGTGGCCGGCGAGCACGCCCTTGTGCTCGATCGCCGGCCCTGAGGTCAGGTGCAGCTTGACCCCGAGCTCGTGCGCGAGGATGTGCGCCATCGTCGTCTTGCCGAGCCCGGGTGGACCATGCAGCAGGGTGTGGTCGAGCGGCTCGCCGCGGGCGCGAGCGGCCCGCACGAACACCTCGAGCTTGCGCTTGAGCGCCGCCTGACCGATGTACTCGGAGAAGCGCTGGGGCCGGAGGTTCGGCGGCTCGGGCTCGCCGCCCTGCCGCGCGCCGGTGACGAGATCCCGCTCCGGCACCTGCGGTTTGCCTGGCAGCACGATCTCCGGCGCGGACCTCGGCGTTCGGCCGTCGCTCCGACTATCGACGGTGCCGGCCCGACCGTCGACGAGGCTGTCCACCTTCGCGGCGGGCTTGCGGCCCCGCTTGGGGGAGCCGGAGCCGGAGCCGGAGCCGGAGCCGTCGTCGTGCGGGACCCGCATCACTCCCACTCGATCGTGGCGGGCGGCTTGCTGCTGATGTCGTAGCACACGCGGTTGATGCCGCGGACCTCGTTGATGATGCGCCGGCTCATGGTGTCGAGCAGGTCGTAAGGCAGGCGCGCCCAGTCGGCGGTCATCGCATCGGTGCTGGTGACCGCGCGGATCGCCAGCGCGTTCTCGTAGGTGCGAGCGTCGCCCATGACGCCGACGCTCTGGACCGGCAGCAGCACGCCGAACACCTGCCACAGGTCGCGGTAGAGCCCGGCCCGACGGATCTCCTCGAGGATGATCGCGTCGGCGTCGCGCAGCAGGTCGCAGCGCTCCTTGGTGACCTCGCCGAGGACCCGCACCGCCAGGCCTGGCCCCGGGAAGGGGTGGCGCCAGACCATGTCCTCGGGCAGCCCGAGCTCGGCCCCGAGCTTGCGGACCTCGTCCTTGAACAGCTCGCGCAGCGGCTCGACCACGCCCATGCGCATGCGCTCGGGCAGGCCGCCGACGTTGTGATGGGTCTTGATCGTGACCGAGGCGCCGCGCAGGTTCACCGACTCGATGACGTCCGGGTAGAGCGTGCCTTGGACCAGGAAGTCGGCGCCGCCGAGGCGCTGGGCCTCGACCTCGAACACCTCGACGAAGGCGTTGCCGATCCGCTTGCGCTTGATCTCCGGGTCGAGCACGCCGGCGAGGTCGGTGTAGAAGCGCAGGCTGGCGTCGACCGTCGTCAGCGGCTGGGCGAGGCGACCGGCGAACAGGCGCTCGACCTCGGCGCGCTCGTCCTTTCGCAGCAGGCCGTTGTCGACGAAGATGCAGTGCAGGCGCGGGCCGATCGCGCGCTCGACCAGCAGCGCGGCGACCGAGGAGTCGACCCCGCCGCTGAGGCCGCAGATCACCGTGCCGCGCTCACCGACGCGGGCGCGGATCTTGGCCACGGCCTCGTCGATGAAGGCCGCGGTGCTCCAGTCGCGGCGAAAGCCGGCGGCGTCGAGGAACGCGCCGAGCACGAGCTCGCCGCGCTCGCTGTGCGTGACCTCGGGGTGAAACTGCACGCCCCACAGTCGGCGCTCCGGGTGCCACACCGCCGCGAATTCGCAGTTCTCGGAGCGGCCGACCGCGCGAAAGCCGGGCGGCAGCGCGGCGACCTGATCGCCGTGCGACATCCACACCCGCAGCGACTCGCCGGCGGTGAAGCCCGCGAGCGGCCCCTCGGCGTGCGCGACCGCGAGGGTGGCCGCGCCGAACTCGCGGTGGGTCGCGGGCAACACCTTGCCGCCCATGCCGGCGGCGATCAGGTAGAGGCCGTAGCAGATGCCGAGCACGGGCACACCGAGCTCGAGCACCGCGGGGTCGAGCGCCGGGGCGCCCTCGTCGTACAGCGACGAGGGACCGCCGCTGAGGATGATCGCCCGCGGGTCGCGGGCGCGCAGCTGCTCCACGGGGGTGTGAAACGGGAGGATCTCGGCGTAGACCCCCAGCTCGCGCACCCTGCGGGCGATGAGCTGGGTGACCTGCGATCCGAAGTCGAGGACGATGAGGGTCTGATGGCCGGTCATGCGCTACTCGAGGCGGTAGTTGGGAGCTTCTTTGGTGATGATCACGTCGTGGACGTGGCTCTCGCGCAGGCCTTGACTGGTGATCCGTCGCAGCTGCGCGCCCGCCTGGAGATCAGGGATGGTCGCCGCGCCGCAGTAGCCCATGCCGGAGCGCAGGCCGCCGATGATCTGATACAGCGAGTCGGCGAGCGGCCCGCGGTGCGGCACCCGGCCCTCGATGCCCTCGGGCACCAGCTTGCGCTCGTCGGAGACGCCGCCCTGGAAGTAGCGGTCCTTGCTGCCGGCCTTCATCGCGCCGAGCGAGCCCATGCCGCGGTAGACCTTGTAGCTGCGGCCCTGGTACAGCACCAGCTCGCCGGGCGCCTCGTCGCAGCCGGCGAACAGCGAGCCGACCATCACGCTGTCGGCTCCGGCGGCGATCGCCTTGACGACGTCGCCGGAGTACTTGATCCCGCCGTCGGCGATGATCGGTACGCCGCGCTTGCGGGCGACCGCGGCGCACTCGAGGATCGCCGAGATCTGGGGCACGCCGACGCCGGCGACCACGCGGGTGGTGCAGATCGAGCCGGGGCCGATGCCGAGCTTGACGCCGTCCGCGCCCGCGTCGCACAGCGCCTCGTAGCCCTCGGGCGTGGCGATGTTGCCGGCGATCAGCTGCAGGTCCGGATATTCGCCGCGCAGCTTGCGGACCGCGTCGAGCACGCCCTTCGAGTGGCCGTGGGCGGTGTCGACGACGATGACGTCGACGTGCTCGGCGAGCAGGGCCGAGACCCGGGCCTCGAGGTCGGGGCCGATGCCGACCGCGGCGCCGACGCGCAGGCGCCCGGCGCTGTCCTTGATCGCGTTGGGATGCGACTGCGCGTTGAGGATGTCCTTGACGGTGATCAGCCCGAGCAGCTCTCCGCGCGGATCGACCACCAGAAGCTTCTCGATGCGGTGCTTGTGCAACAGGTGGCGCGCAGCCTCGAGCGCGATGCCCTGGGGGACGGTGATGGGATCGCGCGTCATCACGGTGCCGACGGCCTGGTCGAGGTTGGTCTCGAAGCGCAGGTCACGGCTGGTGAGGATGCCGACCGGGCGCCGGGCCTCGACCACCGGGAGCCCGCTGAAGCCGCAGGCGTGCATGATCTCCAGGGCCTGGCGCAGGGTGTGCTCCGGCGTGATCGTGACCGGGTCGACGACCATCCCGCTCTCGGTCTTCTTGACCTTGCGGACCTCCTGGGCCTGCTGCTCGGGGGTCAGGTTCTTGTGGATCACGCCGAGGCCGCCGTGGCGCGCCATGCAGATCGCCGTCTGCGCCTCGGTGACCGTGTCCATCGCCGCCGACAGCAAGGGCATGTTCAGCGTGATGCCCCGGGTCAGTCGGCTCGTGACCTCCACCTGGCCGGGCAAGACCTCGCTGTAGCGCGGGACCAGCAGGACGTCGTCGAAAGTCAGCGCTTCTTTGATCTCGCTCATCCTGTTCGCCATGCCGGTCGTGCTCGTCTGGCTCATCGGCGGGAGTATCGGGGCCACGTGTTCGCGCAGCAAGCCCGGGGGTCCCGCAGGGCGCATGGACGGGGCGCGGTGATCGCGTGCGTTAGCTGACACCCGCTGGCGCCGAGCCATCACGCACCGATGTCGACCTGGTGACACCGACGAATTCTCCGGACCCAGTTTCAGCTAAAATCCGTCCCGGCCTGCGGACCAGTGACAACGTGTCGGCGATCAAACCCATAGGCGACTCGAGCTTCGCCGAGCACGTCGTTCACGTGCTCACGCCGCTGCTCGGCCCGCACACGGCGAGGCGCGCGCTGGCCATGATCTGCAAGCGAGCCGGCAAAGAACCACACGAGCTCGGCCCCACCGATCTCGCGGTCGCACACAGCACCTTGCGACCGATGTTGCGCACGCTGATCGGCAACGACGTGACCGTGCGGGTGCTCGCTGATCTCGGTGGCGGAGAAGGTACCGCATGAACGGCCTCAACAGCCTGCACCCGCTCACGGCGTTGATCCTCGGGACGATCGCGGTCGGTGGTCGCGTGCTGCTCGACCTCCTGCTCGGCATCGAGGCCGGTGAGGTCTGGCAGCGCGGCATCGAGGTGCTCAGCGGCGCGGTCGTCGTCATGGTCGCGCTGCAATTCTCGGCCGGTGACCCACCACGCCGGCCATGGGCGCTGCTCGGCGTCGCCATGGGCCTGGTGCCGGTGATCCGCCTGGTCAGTCACTACAGCGTGAGCGTCGGCGACATCAAGCTCGCGCATCTGCTGTTGATCGGGGGCAACATCTTCATGGCCGCGTCGGTGATCGGCTTCGCCCGCGTGCTCGGCAGCTCCGAGCTGCTGTCCGAGCGCACCGCCGCGGACCGACTGCGCGCGACCGCCTTCGTCGGACTGCTCGCGCTCAGCGCCATCGCCGTGATCGGCTTTCACACCTTCGAGCTGGCCGAGCGCGGGCTGCCCGCCGGCGCCGGCGCCTGGATCGCCGCGATCGCCACCACCCTGAGCACCATCTGCGACGCGCTGGTGTTCGCGGGCGGCGTCTACCTGGTGTGGCTGCTACGGCCGCTGCTCGGCGGAAGCCTCGCGCGCCCCTACCTGCTGCTCGCCGTCGGTGCGGGCGCCTTCCTGCTGGTCGACATGTTCCTGGTCGCCGCCGGCGCGACCACCCAGACCGAGCTCGTGGGCACCGATTATCGGACCTTGCTGCCGAAGTGGCTCGGCTGCCTCGCCTTCACCAGCTTCACCCTCGCC
>NZ_JACCSO010000683.1 GCF_013812955.1 Nannocystis sp.
GCTTCAACCCGGTCGGCTTCATCGAGGTCGCCGGCGACCGCGACCGGCTCGAGGAGTACCGCCGCGTCTCCGCCTTCAACCGCCACTGCGGCATCGACGTGCACGAGATCTCGCCGCGGCAGGTCCAGGACCTGTTCCCGCTGGCGCGCACCGAGGACCTGCTGGCGGGCTTCTACGTGCGCGAGGACGGCAAGGCCAACCCGGTCGACGTCACCATGGCGCTGGCCAAGGGCGCCCGACTGCTGGGCGCGCGCATCATCGAGGGCGTGCCGGTCACCGGCTTCGTCAAGCGGCACGGCGCGGTCGCCGGGGTCGTCACTGCGTTCGGCACGATCGAGGCCGAGTACGTGGTCAACTGCGCCGGCATGTGGGCGCGCCAGCTCGGCGCCAGGGCCGGCGTCAACGTCCCGCTGCAGGCCGCCGAGCACTACTACCTCATCACCGACAAGATCCCCGGCATCTCGCCGGCGTGGCCGGTGCTCGAGGACCCGGGCTCGTTCGGCTACTTCCGCGAGGAGGTCGGCGGCATGATGGTCGGCCTGTTCGAGCCGATCTGCGCGCCGTGGAAGATCGAGGGCATCCCCGAGGACTTCTCCTTCGGCGACCTCGCGCCCGACTGGGACCGCATGGGCCCCTACGTCGAGACCGCGATGCGCCGGGTCCCCGTGCTGATGGAGACCGGCGTGAAGAAGTTCTTCTGCGGCCCCGAGAGCTTCACCCCCGACCTGCAGCCGGTCGTCGGTGAGGCCCCGGAGCTGAAGAACTACTTCGTCGCCGCCGGCCTCAACTCGATCGGCATCCTCACCGGCGGCGGCCTCGGCCGGGTGCTCGCGCACTGGATCGTCAACGGCCGCCCCGACGTCGACGTCACCGGCTTCAACATCGACCGCCTGCACACCTACCAGACCAACCCGGAGTATCGCCGCACCCGCACCGTCGAGTCGCTGGGCATGGTCTACCAGTGTCACTATCCGACCCGCTCGATGATGACCGCCCGCGGCGCCAAGCTGTCCCCCGTGCACGCCCAGCTGGCCGCCCGCGGCGCCTACTTCCGCGACGTCAGCGGCTGGGAGGGCGCCGACTGGTACGCGCCCCCGGGGATTGCGCCCGACCCCGGCCCGCTGTCGTGGGGCCGCCAGGACTGGTTCCCGCTGTGGCAGGCCGAGCATCACGCCGCGCGCCAGAGCGTGATCTTGATGGACATGTCTTTCATGGCCAAGTTCCTGGTCGAGGGCCGCGACGCCGGGGAGGTCCTGGATTACATCTCCGCCAATCGCGTCGACGGCCCCGCGGGCCGCATCACCTATACGCAGTGGCTCAACGAGGGCGGCACGATCGAGGCCGACCTGACGGTGACGAAGCTCGACGACCAACGCTTCTGGGTGGTCGCCTCCGACACCGCCCACCGCCACGTGCTGACCTGGCTGCGCCGCCACATCCCCGCCGACCTGCACTGCCACGTCAGCGACCAGACCTCCGGCCACGCGCAGATCAACATCCAGGGCCCGCGCTCGCGCGAGCTGATGCAGGCCGTCACCACCTGCGACCTCTCCGACGCGGCCTTCCCGTTCCGCGCCGCCCAGGAGCTCGACATCGGCTTCGCCCGCGCCCTGTGCGTGCGCATCACCTACCTCGGCGAGCTCGGCTACGAGCTCTACATCCCCGCCGAACAGGCCATGCACGTCTACGAGCGCCTCGTCGCCGCCGGCGAACCTCTCGGCCTGCGCCACGCCGGCCTCAAGGCCCTCGCCAGCTTGCGCATGGAGAAGGCCTACCGCGACTACGGCCACGACATCGACAACACCGACTCGGTGCTCGAGGCCGGGCTCGGCTTCGCCGTCGACCTCAAAAAGCCGGGCGGCTTCATCGGCCGCGACGCCGTGCTCGCCCGCAAGGCCGCGGGCCCGCTGACCCGCCGCCTCGTGCAGCTGCTGGTCCTGGACCCCGAGCCGCTGCTGTTCCACGCCGAGGTCGTGCATCGCAACGGACGCGCGGTCGGCTACATCCGCGCCGCCTCCTACGGCCACACCCTCGGCGGCGCGGTCGGCCTCGCCATGATCGACGCCGGCGCCGGCGAGCCGATCGACCAGGCCTACCTCGACGCGGGCGAGTGGCAGATCGACATCGCCGGCCGCCTCTACCCGGCCCGCGCCTCGCTGCGCCCGCTCTACGACCCCGACAATCAGCGTATTCGCGGTTAAGCAGTCTGACAAACCGCCGAAGCTCCTGCGCGTGCACGCATATCGTGCCCGCACGCACGCAGCCTTTGCGCAGCCGCGCGGGTTTACACCTGTATCCTGCATTGCATGACAACCTTCGCGATCCTGCTCGACAGTCAAAACGCCAAAGTCTTCAACTTCACCGGCGGCGAGGTCACCCACCACGCCTACCACCGCCACGAGCCCCAGCATCACACCAGCCATTCGCAGGAGCACGACAAGGACTCGGAGCACTTCTTCCACCAGGTCGCCTCCCACCTGACCGGCGCCACCCACCTGCTGCTGCTCGGCCACGGCCTCGGCAAGGAGCACTTCAAGAATCACCTGGAGAAGCACCACCACCAGGACCTCGCGTCCAAGATCCTCGCCGTCGAGACCGTCGATCACCCGACCGACGCCCAGGTGGTCGCCCAGTCCCGCGAGCTGTTCCTGAAGCACAACGTCCACGTGTGAGCGGGACGAGCGCCCACCCCCGCATCAGCGGGAGTGGGCCGGTCCGGTCTCAGATATTGAGCTCTGCCTCCAGCTTCTGCACGCGATGCCGGGCCATACCGAGGTTGCCCTTCGCCTTGTCGATCGCCACGTACAGGAACAGGTTCTCCCCGCGCTTGATCGGGCGGATCAGGTGGATCTGATCCTCGAGCGTGATCAGGATGTCCTGGATCGCGCCCTTGATCCCCAGCTCGGCCATCGTGGCCATCTTGGCCTTCACGACCTGACAATTGCCGGCGGCAGCGACCTCGATGTTCAAGCGGGCTCCACCGCCGGCGGTGCCGAGGCACAGCCCTGACTCCCAGTCGGCGAGGGCCACGCCGATCGCTCCGTCGATCTTCATCGCTTCTTCGAGTGTCTTGTTGATATTGGCCATGTTCTTCTCGTTCTTTCGTTCGTCTCGGTTGTCGCGCTGTGGTTCGGGATGAGATGGTGATTCGCGGTCAGGAAGGTCGCCCCTCCGTGGTCCAGCGGCGGCAGCCGCGGTGCGGGCGCTGTCGAGCTCCGCCAGCAACGTGGCGAGCGAGCGGGTCACCGTCGGAGCCCCCCGCGGGACGAGCCGGTCGAAGACGACGCTCGCGTGCTGCCACGCGAGGATCTCGAGCGCCGCGGGCTCGCCGGTGCTGAGGGCGCTCTGCGCGTCGATCAGCGCCCCGCCGCGAAAGGTCAGCGAGCCGTAACCGGACTCGGTGTTGACGTGCAGGATGTAGGTGCCGCGCTCGAGCGCGATCCGTCGCACGAGGTGGGGCAGCGGCACCCCGGTCGTCGTCATGGTCAGGGTGCGCCGGGTCAGCACGGCTCGCACACGCTCGCGAAGCTGTTCGAGGCTGACCGGCGCCACGAGCTGCTCGGCATGTACGCCGGCCGCGCGCAGTCGCTCGAGCGCCGCCTCGTCCGGCTGCTTCGCAATGAGCAGGAGCGACACGGGGAGCGCCCGGGCGGCGAACGCTGCGAGGAATTCAGGGGTCGCCAGGAGGGCCGCGGCCGACACCGCGACGATCAGGTCGAGGGGTTCACCGCGGACGACGTGCAGCACCTCCGAGCGCAGCACGGTCCGAATGACGCGAGCGTCCTCGGCGATCGAATCGAGCGCAGCTGGAGCGACCCGCAGCGCGGCCGCGGCGTCACCCACGATGATGACATTGGCGGTCGACGACTCAGCGTCCATACATCACCTCGTGCAGACCGTCCGCGGCCACGAACTCGCGGACGAGCTTCTGGGCCCGGTGATGCGCCAGGGCCATGCTGCCGCGGCGCTGGTCGATCTCCACCCAGAGAAACAGGCCCTCGTCGCCGCGCAGGGGCGCGAGGATATCGACCACGCCGTCCTCGGAGGTAATCACCATATCGCGGAGGGGTCCGCTCATGCCGAGCCGCGCCATCATCGCGGCCATTGCCCGCATGATCCGGCAATGTCCGGCGACGACGGCCTCCAGGTGCGCCCGCTCGGTCCCGCGGGGTGGGCCGAGGCTGCGGTCGAACTCCCAGCTGGCCAGCGCCGCCGCGGTCGCGCCCTCGATCTCCAGCGCGGCCGCGACCATCCCGGCGATCTTCGCCTGCACCGCCGGATGCTCCCACACCGCCTCTGCATGGGCCGGCGCGGGCCCGGGCGTCGCGTCCGGCGCTTCGCGCACCTCCGGCTCATCCACGCTCGACGCGGCCGGCACCAGGCTGAGAAACGGTGGCCTGGTCGCCGTTGGGCCCGCAGGCCCCGGGCCCGGCGAGCCGATACGGACGGTATCCACGCGCTCCATTCGGCCGCCCTGGTTCCCGCCGAGCTGGGTCGCGTGGAGTTCATCCTCGGCGAAGCATGCCTCCAACAGCTCGCCGAGCGTGGCGAAGACCGTCGGCGTCCGGGCCCGCACCAGGATGTCGAGCACGACGGCCGGCGCCTGCCATCGAAGGATCTCGAGCGCCGCGCTCATGCCGGTGATCTCCCCGTGACGGGCGTCGATCAACGCGCCCGCCTTGAAGAACAGCGTCCCCTGCTCCGCCCCCGCGCTCACGCGCAGCGCGCAGCTCCGGCGCTCGAGCCGCAGGAGATTGAGGAGGTCGACCAGCGTCACCCCGCCCGACGCGGCATCCAGTCGGGCGCTCAACTGCTCATTCACGCAGCGCAGCAGCGGTTCGCGCTCGATCGGCTCCCGAATATAGGTGACCCGGCACCCGGCTTGTGGTCGCGCTTCGGGGGGTAGCGAGCGCTCGGTCACGACCACCACCGGCAGCTTCATCCGACGATTGGCCAGGTGTCGCAGCAGCTCGACCCCGTCGATCACCGGCATCACCAGCGACGTAATCAATAGATCGACGCGGCCGCGCTCGATCACCCGCAGGGCCTCGGCGCCGTCGCTCGCGCAGGTCAATCGTAAGTCGGACGCACCGATCGACAGGATTCTGGCCACATTGCGCTGGACCGCCGGCTCCTCGTCCACGAACAGTATATGCTTACGACTATCGCTCATAAGTAGACCCCTCAGGCCCCCTGCGCGGAATATATCCGCGCATGATCGCACACCGCCCCTCCAACTTCACCAAGCTGAACCATGTTCGCCGATTTCGCAACCAGAAATCGACAGAGTCGACCAAGTCGCCCTTCAATCTGCGGGCGCGGACGCATGCGCGCATGTATGGTGCATCCATACCCAATTATCATCCGCGGACGGCTACCCGCGACTGTCGCTAAATTTTCCGCCCCGAGCGGACATCTGTCCTGGCCCCGACAACCTCTCCACAACTCCTGGACCTGGGATGGCACGCCTCGGTGACCTGTCCTTCGCCGCCCGAGACTGTTGGCACCATCGCCCGCTGCGAGTCCTCAGCCGTGCGCTGCTCCCCGCGCTCGTCCAGTTCGGGCACAGCCCAGTACCTCAGCATGAGCTCAGGGTCGGCCTCGATGTCCGGCGATAGCCACGACTCCGGCTCCTCGCCATCGATCTGGTATACCCACCCATGCGGTACACCGCCGACAGAGAACTCTGACTCAACAGTGGGGTGCTCCCATCCCATATGTCGACATGCAAGGCGCCTGGCTCTCCAGTGTCGAGACGAAACCGGGCGTCAAGGGTGACATGGTCAGGGTCCTCTTGCTCAAGCTCCACCACGAGGTCACGCGGGCGCGCTTGCCCAAAGGCGCCGCATCGGGCGGAGCGATTGAACCGGTCACCAGGGAGAGAACAGTGATTGTGGCCAGCAAGGGTAGTGAACCTCCGTTTGCCTACAGATGGCAAGGACTCCCACTCGCTGCAAGCGGGCAGAGCTAATGGCAGGTCACCGTACCCTCATCCTCGAGCGTCATGCTGGCGCAGTCCAAGTGTACAGGGCGCGACGCGAACCGGAGGGAGCCGCGCTTCAACCTCTTGCCGCCCTCCGCGCAACTCGTACAGACGAGCTTGGTTTCGTCGCTTTGCTTGCTTCTGCTCGCTTCAGGCGCGGAGTGCGGCGTCGAGATAGCGAATGAGCTCTCCCACGCGCCCGCCTCCGGGAGGTGCGGCGGGTAAGCGGCCGAGCACCGCGGTGACCGCTGTGGGTGCGTGATGACGCGCCCATTCAAGACTCCCCGCAGTGAAACGCTGGTCTTCGGATGCCAACTCTTCTGTTCGTGCCGCATGCGCTGCCGCGCCGAGAATGTGATCCACCTGAGGAGCGCTTACCTTGGGATGAAGGTACGCAGCGGCACCGACGCAGGCAAGTGATGCCACCCCGCCGTGTCGGCCGGTGAGAGCGAACAGGCTTGTCGGCGAACTCCGGTCGCAGGTCGCCGTTCACAACGACAGCTCCACGAGGCACGGGAGATCCTCGCCCGCGAGATGCCTCTGTTTTGTTCCACCAGGTGGTAGCCACATGTGAACGGGGGCGCTGCGGCGAGCTCGGCGTGGTTTCCTGCCGGGGCTCGTGCATTTGAGATACTGCAGATGAGGGCTTCACAAATGTTCAGCAGTGTAAATATTTGCCGATACACGACTCTGGAGCAGGGCGAATTCGCTCGATCCTTTGCCGAACCTGGGCTAGGATTCGACAATGCGGCCAGGGATCAGGCCTCTCATCCTCATCCTCGGGCTTACCCCTGCGTGCCCGCTGCCCAACGCTGGCTCGTCGCCGTTCACGACGACGGTGGTGATGTTGAGCTCGGCCGAGTCGACCGGCGACGGCCTGGGCACCACCACCGACGAGCCCGGCACCTCGACCTCGACCACCGCCGAGCTGTCGACCGGCGCCGCGAGCAGCGACACCGGCGCGACGACGCTCATCCTCGACGTCGGCGCCGACCACGACCTCGGCGACGGCAAGCCAGTCGGCTGCAAGGGCAAGATCGACTTCCTGTTCGTGATCTCGCGCTACGCCGGCATGGAGGGCTTCCAGACCCAGCTCCGCGACGCCTTCCCCAAGTTCATCGATACGATCGAGGCCAAGTTCGCGGACTTCGATTACCACATCATGGTGGTCGATGGGGATCCGTATTGGGGTCTCAGCACCTGCGATGAACAGTGCCCGACGCCAGGTGCAGGGCTGTGCGGTGTGACGGATTACCCGTGCGACTATACCCCGACCTACTGCGACACGAAGCTGGGCGCGGGCACGGTGTTTCCGGCCGGCGGCAACGCCGTCAACAAGCCGTGCAACATCGATGGCGACCGTCGCTACATGGTGACCGGACAGACCGACCTCAAGAAGACATTCGCCTGCGCCGCGCAGGTCGGCAGCAGCGGGAGCAGCTGGGTCGCCGAGGCGATGGTGGCCGCGCTTCATTCGAACATCAACGACCCCGGCGGCTGCAATCCGGACTTCCTGCGGAAAGATGCGCTGCTGATGGTGACGCTCATCTCCAATACCTACGACCAGGAGGGCAAGCCGGGGGGATCCACAGGTACGCCCGAAACCTGGACAACAGCCGTGCGCAAGGCCAAGGGCGACGACATGCGTTCGGTCGTGCTGCTAAACATCGGTGACACGATGGTCCCGGGGTGCCACAGCGAAGACCGGGTGTGCCAGATGATCAAGATGTTCCCCTTCGGGCTGACGAAGGAGATCTGGGAGGGCGACTACGGCCCGTTCTTCGACGAAGCCACGGACCTCGTCGAGACCGCCTGCGCCGACTTCGTACCGCCGCAATAGCACTGGCGAATTCGACCATGCGACCGCAGATCCCACCTCTCATCCTCATCCTCGGGCTTACCCCTGCCTGCCCGCTGCCCAACGCTGGCTCGTCGCCGTTCACGACGACGGTGGTGATGTTGAGCTCGGCCGAGTCGACCAGCGACGGCCCGGGCACCACCATCGACGAGCCCGACACCTCGACCTCGACCACCGCCGAGCTGTCGACCGGCGCCACGAGCGGCGACACCGGCGCGACGACGCTGATCCTCGACGTCGGCGCCGACCACGACCTCGGCGACGGCAAACCAGTCGGCTGCAAGGGCAAGATCGACTTCCTGTTCGTGATCTCGCGCTCCGCCGGCATGGAGGGCTTTCAGACCCAGCTCCGCGATGCTTTCCCCAAGTTCATCGATACCATCGAGGCCAAGTTCGCGGACTTCAATTATCACATCATGGTGGTCGACGGCGACTCAACTTGGGGCCTCGCTAGTTGCGATGCGCAGTGCCCAACGCAATGCGTCCCCGGCTACCCGTGCGACTACACGCCGACCTACTGCGACACGAAGCTGGGTGCGGGCACGGTCTACCCGGCGGGCGACGACGCCGCTAACAAGCCGTGCAAGATCGATGGTGAACGGCGCTACATGATGACCGGGCAGACCGACCTCAAGGAGACGTTTGCTTGCGCCGCGCAGGTCGGCAGCAGCGGGCGCGCCTGGATTGGCGAGGCCATGACGGCCGCGCTGCACTCGAACACCAACGACCCCGGCGGCTGCAACCCGGACTTCTTGCGGGAGGATGCGTTGCTCATGGTGACGCTGATCTCCAATACCTATGATCAGGAGGGCAAGCCCAACGGTTCGACGGGCACGCCGGAGACCTGGGCCGCCGCCGTGCGCAAGGCCAAGGGCGATGATTTGCGCTCGGTCGTCATGCTAAATATCGGTGACACGATGGTCCCCGGCTGCCACAACGAGGACCGGGTGTGCCAAATGGTCAAGCTATTCCCCTTCGGACTGACGAAGGAGATCTGGGAAGACAACTACGGTCCGTACTTCGACGAAGCCACCGACCTCGTCGAGACCGCCTGCGCCGACTTTGTACCGCCGCTATGACCCGCGTACGCTGCTACCCGCCGATGTATGCGACCGCAGGATAACCGTCCGCGCCCAGACCTCCCGCATAGACCTCACCGTAGCGCCCGATCGCCAGCGCGTACGCCATGGCGAGCACCTTGATATTTTTGTGCGTGAAGGTCCAGAGCGGCCCGACCTGCTTTTGCCCGTAGGCCCGCACAGTGAATTCGGTCTCGTTGCCGATCGGTCCCCCGGTCGCCACGACGGCATAGCCGGCGGGACTCCACGCGACATCCTGGACCGCAGCAGCGTTGCTGGAGAACGCCCCGAGCGACGTCTGCCACACGAGGATATCCTTGGTGTCGTAGACTCGCAGATCACCCTCGGGCTGGCAGGCATCGTCGCATGTATACCCGGCCACGACGAGGCGACCCTGATCGTCGACGTCGACCGCCTGGGCGCCGCTCTGGGTCTTGACGCCCTTCGGAGCGACCGTCCACGTCGCGCTCTCAACTGCCGTGTCGAGATGAAGGACGAAGTGTCGATCACGCTTGGTGTTCTCGAGCGCATGCCGGCCGTACACCTCGCCGACGAGTACGAGACTGTCGTCCAGGAACACGCAGTCCCGTACTCGCTCGTGGAGCTCGTGCGATTCTGCGTCCACAGGCTTATAATCAAAATTCAACGCCTCGACCGCCTTCTTCGGTCGGAACAGCCGCACCATCGCATCCGCATCCGCAAATGGCGTCGGCGCGAAGCCACAGACCGCGACCATGCCCGACGCATGATGGGCGAGCGCCGTGGCCGTCTCGTCCTTGGCGCCGGTGCCGAGGCTGGCCGCGCCGAGGCCCCAGGCGGGGACCTGGGCCATCCACCAGCGCACTCCTTCCGCGGTCTGCCGGTTGACGAGCACGAACATTGCGCCCTGATCGTCGACTTGCATGTCGACCGCGGTGCAGTCGATGCCTGGCAGGACCGGCTCGAGGTCGGTCTCTTCGTTCCAGTCACCGGCCTTGTTGCGGCGCCGGAGGTAGCAGCGCGACGCGCCCTCGGGATAGTGGGTCCCGAATTCGATCACCTCGCCGGTCGGCAGCACGCCGAGGGCCGCGACCTGGCCGGGGCCGATCTGCTCGCTGTTCTCCCAGAAGATCGGGCTGCCGGGTGTGGGCAGCTTGACCTCGTAGGGTGCGTCGACGGTCTCACCCTCGAGCACCTCGCCCTCGGGGACCTCACGACTCGGCGTCAGGTGCGCAATATGGGGTCCATGGAGGAGGCCGGAGAATATCGAGATCTCGCCCTCGAAGAGCCCGGGCTCCACCACCTTCAGCGTGTCCTTCGTGCCGTCGTCGAGCGTCATGAGCACGCTGTCGGCGTGCTCGGCCGCCACGATCACGGCGATCCCTCCGTTGGCCAGGATCGGGTTCGGCGTCAGCATGAACTCGACGATCGCGGGCGGCGCGAGCGGCTCGCCGGTGGTCGTGCCGATGTCCCCGGTCTCGGGCTGCGCGCCGCTCGAGCTCGTGCTCACGTCGTTACCGGTCACGGTCTGCAGCTCGCCGCTGGTCGTCGGCACCGTCGCCAGCCACTCGCCGGTGCTGCCCGTGGTCGCGGAGTCAGGGCACATGCCGTTGGCGCAGCCCCCCCAGACCGGCCATGGACAGGCCGTCAGCAGCCACGCGAACGCGAGCAGGGAGCAGCGGATCGTTGCCGGCACGGACACCTCCGGTATTGGCTCAAAACCGAGCGCAAATGGCAAGCCCCCGAGAGGGCGCACAAACGCGCCTCCCGGTGCGATGCGTGCTGACCGGGAACCTGACCCAAAAGCCGCAGAAGACCACCCAACCGCGCCTCAAAGCCGAAATTTGTCGCTGCGCCACCCGCTATTGAGCGCATCACGGCGAGGTCTGCCTCACGCTCATTAGCGCGCACGGACCTGCGCTGCGACCGGGCCGTCGACGGGGGCGTTCGGCGCTCGAGCGTCCTCGATGGCGCATTCGCGATCGTCGGTCAACGATGATAACTGCGATCGCGCATAGCGAAAACCCCTACGAGCGGGATGCGCGACCGGCCTCCCGCCAGCGCGCCGCGCCGGGAGCTCGCAGCAGCGCCCGGGTCAGGATCACGTGTCCGGCCAGCGCCCCGCCCACGCACACCGGGCCGATCAGCGCATAGGGCAGGTACATCGCCAGCTGCAGCGGCGGTGACACGTCAGGCCACGAAAACGGCAGCCCCGACGAGAGCACGGCCACCCGACCGACGTTCACCAGCAATGCGAGCCCGACCACGTTCGCCAGCCACGCCGCGCCGCGCCACCGCGCTGCCAGCGGCGCGCACAGCAGGGCCAGCACGCCGCTCACCACATCGAGGTTCGACCCGTCCCAGGTCATCGTCATGGGGATCGTGCCCGACTCGCCCCAGCTATGCAGGACCAGCTCCAGCGGCAATCGAAACCCCTGGAATGCCACCAGCGCCGGCAGCGTGAGCCCCAACGCGAGCCGCTGGCCCAGCCGCGAGAGCCCGATCGCCAGCCCACCGCCCAGCGACACACCAAAAAAGATCGGGACCCCCGGCATCGGCGCGTCGATCACCGCCCCGCTCGCAACGCCCGCCGAGAGCAGCGCCAGCCATGCCAGCGTGGCCCCGGCCACCACCACCGTCGCCCGCCCCGCCCCGCCACCCGTGCGCGCCCAGGCCCGATG
>NZ_JACCSO010000693.1 GCF_013812955.1 Nannocystis sp.
GGGATCCACCGCGCGCGAAACATGGCCATGCCGAAGCCACGCCCCGCGCCGACGATCACGAGCCCGCGAAAGAACAGGTCGGCGTCGCCGCTGGCCCGCAGCTCGCGGGCGATCCAGAACTCACGCAGCACCCCCAGGCAGAGGCTGACCAGCGACAGCCCCGCCATCCACAGCAGCGTCTGGCGCGTCTTGCTCAAGCCACCCGCTCGAAGGCCGCCCGCGCGAGGATCTCGTCCGCCATCACCAGCCGGAAGCGCCAGCCCGGGTGCAGGCGCAGGAACTCGTCGAAGGCCCGCAGCTCGTGCATCCGGTCCGAGAACTCGTCGAACAGCAGGAAGCTCCCGGGCACGATGTGGCGCTCCAGCGCCCGCAGCACCGTCGCCGTCGAGGTGTACAGGTCCGCGTCGAGGTGGACCACCAGGCGCTCGTGCGGCGGCACTTCGAAGGCTGGCAGCGTCGCGTCGAACCAGCCCTTGATGAACTTCACGCGCGGGTCCACGAGCTCGGGCGCCTCGCCGCCGGTCGAGAAGGTGCCGCGGCCGTCGAGCAGGGTCCAGTCCTCGGGCAGGCCCTCGAAGCTGTCGAAGCCGCGCAGCAGCGCCTCCGGGTGGCGCAGCAGCTCGGACCACAGGCGCATCGACTCGCCGCGGTGCACACCGAACTCGAGGTAGAGCACGCGCTGGGCCCCGACCTCCTCGGCGATCTTCTCGAAGATCTGCCGCCGGTCGCGGGCGCGGCGACTGGTGTCGAAGTTATGGACCGCCATCCAGCGCCCCACCTCGAGGTAGTTGAGCGCGGCGTTGAGGCGGTGGACCGTGTGCGCCGAGACGTGCACGCCCACCCGTGTCAGCCAGGCCTTGAAGCTGCGCTGGAGTTGGTCCTTGATCATCACTTCTCCGTCAGTCGCGGCGCCGGGCTCGCGGCGCCTTCTCCCGGTCCCCGCGCAGTCGCGGCCCCGGGCGGCGCGCCGAGCTGTGCGCCGGATCCCGACGCGAGAGTCCTCGCGGCGCAGACCGATCTCCCTGACCCGATCCAGGGCGGCCTGAGGCGTCTGCAAGCAGGCAGCGAGCCCGGCCGGTGCGACCGGTTCGCAGTAGCCGACGATCGTCGGCCCGTCCGGGAAGGGCGGTGGAGCCAGGCGTCATCGCCCTTCCCGCCGCAGCGAACAGCGTCGTGAACACGCCGCTGCACGGTACCACGGCCCACCGGCCGCGATCGGCCGCGAGTCCTTGCCGGGAACGGCAATTCGACACCGATCTCGGGACCGGATCGCCGAGGTCCGGACCCCTCTGCGAAGGCGCCGTGAGCCGGCTGTCAAATTTTTGGAATTTTCAGCGAAGGGGAATAAATAACCCTGCGGTCACCGGGCATCGCTCGCTGGATCCAGACCCCGATCCGCCGCCGTTGCCCGGCTGTTGGCCGGCAAAGTGGCTTCGGGCCCTTGCACGGGGGGGCTTCATTGCATAGCTTGCAGGTCTCGGGATCGCCCGGCGACCCGTGCGGGATCTTGGTCATGCACCGGCAATGGTTGGACTGGCATCGACCGCTGCTACCCGCGGCGGCCGCCTGGCTCATCGGCCAGCATAGCGACGGGAAGCGCTGCGATCTGCGGCAGGTGCGTTGCGTGCTGCCGGGCACCCGCGCCGGCAAGCTGCTGCTGCACGCGTTGCTGGCCCAGTGCGCCGAGGCTGGCCTGCGCCTGGTCCCCCCGCAGGTGCTGACCCCCGGGACCATGGTCGACCAGCTGGTCCCGCCGACCCCGGACACCGCCTCGACGCTCGAGTGCACGCTCGCGTGGATGCACGTGCTGCGTGAGGCGGCGCCCGACCAGATCGCCGCGCTCTTGCCGACCCGCCCCGACGGTCAGGACTGGCCGGCCTGGCACGAGCTCGCCGCCCAGATCGGCGGCATCGTCGAGGAGCTGGCCGGCGAGCTGCTCAGCCTGCGCGACGTCGCCAAGGTCGCGGCTCGCATGGACATGGAACGCGAGGCGCTGCGCTGGGCGATGCTCGAGCGCCTGAGCGACCGTTACCGCGAGCGCCTGCGTCGCTGCGCTCGCATCGATCCGCACGAGCGCCGGCATCAAGCAGTGGCGACCCTCGTCGACGCAGACACGCCCGTCGATCCCGGCTACAGCGTCGTGCTGATCGGCGTCGTCGACCTCGCGCGGGTCCAGCGGGCGGTGGTCCGCGCCTACGGCGAGCGCGCCTGGGCCCTGATCCACGCCCCGGAGGCCCTGGCCGACGGCTTCGACGGCGATGGTTGCCTCGACCGCAGCTTCTGGACCGGCCGCATCGTCCACATCCCCGATGATCAGCTGATCATCGCCGATCGCCCGAGCGACCAGGCCCAGGCCGTCGTCGAGGGCCTCGCCAAGCTCGGAGGTCACTACCGCCCCGAGCAGATCTCGATCGGCATCGGCGACGATAAATTGAGCCCGACCATGATCCAGGCCGGCGAGTGGGCCGACCTCATCGTGCACGATCCTCGCGGCCAGTCCGTGCTGCGCAGCCGACCCTTCCGCCTGCTCGACGCCGGCCTCGAGTGGGCCAGCCAGCCGCGCTTCGCCGCCTTCGCCTCGCTGCTGCGTCACCCCGACGTCGAGGCCTGGGTCCGCCGCTCGCTCGGCCCGCGCAAGCCCGCCCCCGAGGCGGCGACCTCCGTGCCGCCCGCGGACGCGCCCGCCATGGCGACGGCATCGACGCCCGAGCTCCCGCCGATGGTCGACGTCGCGAGCGTCATCTCGCTGGTCCCCGACCCGACCGCGTCTCCCTCGCAGCCACCTTCGCAACCTGTCCAGGAGGACATGCCCGGTCTCGAGTGGTTGACGGTGCTCGACCGCTACTACACCGAGCACCTGCAAGACACCGGCGGTGGTCCATGGCTCGGCGACGACAAGACCGTGCGTCGCATGGAGATCCTCGACGACATCGTGCGCAAGCTGTTCGCGCCGCTGAAGGGTGAGCGCCGGCCGCTGACGGAGTGGTTCGAGCCGGTGCTCGAGGTCCTGCGCAACGCCTACGGTCACATCGACGTCGGTACGACGCAGCTCTCGGAGGCGCGGGTCGCCAAGGTCTGTCTGGAGATCGCGCGCACCCTCGGAGGTCTGGTCGGCGCGGCCGCCGAGCTGCAGCCGAGCATCGACGGCCCGACCGGCCTGCGCCTGGTGCTCGCGCAGATCGCCGGCCTGCGCGTCGCCGACGATCCCCGGGCCGGCCAGATCGAGATGCTCGGCTGGCTCGATCTCCACCACGATCCCGCGCCGATCCTCATCCTCTCCGGGTTCAACGACGGCGCCATCCCCCAGGCCGTCAGCGCCGACGCCTTCCTGCCCGACGGCCTGCGTGAACACCTCGGCATCCTCGCCAACGGCCGCCGCTACGCCCGCGACCTCTACCTGCTCGAGGCCATCCGCCACAGCCGCGAGCACGTCACCTTCATCGCCGGACGCCAGGCCGCGGACGGCGAACCACTCACCCCCAGCCGCCTGCTGCTCGCCGGCGCCCAGCACCTGCTGCCCGCCCGCGTGCTGCGCCTCTGCGACCCCGCCCACGCCCTGCGCCGCAACCTCCCGTACGGCGCTCCGCCGGCCGGCGGCGTCTCCGGCTTTCGCATCCCCGAGGTCCCCGGGGGCGTGGTCGGTCTCGAGGCGATGACCGTCACCGAGTTCGGCTGGTACCTGCGCTGTCCGTTTCGCTACTACCTCAAGTACATCCGCCGCCTGCGCGAGGTCGAGGACGCCGCGGTCGAGCTCGACGCGCTGCGCTTCGGCAACCTGACGCACGAGGTCTTGCAGCACTTCGGCGAGGACCCCGACTACGCGCGCAGCACCGACCCGCTGCGCATCGCCGGTTACCTCGAGGAGCTGCTGGTCGAGCGCGCGCGCGCGGGCTACGGGGCCGACCCGCTGCCGGCGATCAGGATCCAGCTCGCGCGCCTGCGCGAGCGCCTGCGGGTGTTCGCCCGCTACCAGGCCCGCCGCAGCGCCGACGGCTGGGTGATCCGCCACTGCGAGTTCGAGCTGCCCGAGGCGACCTTCCTCGAGATCCCCGACCAGGGGCCGATGCGCATCAAGGGCAAGATCGACCGCATCGATCAGAACGAGCGCGACGGCTCGTGGATGATCATCGACTACAAGACCAGCGAGGCCGGCAAGACCCCCGACCGCACCCACAAGGCCAGCCGCTCCTCCGGCCGGGTCTGGGACGACCTCCAGCTCCCCCTCTATCACCACCTCGCCGCCCAGCACGGCGTGTCCGGCAGGGTCCAGCTCGCGTACATGAACCTGCCGAAGAAGGCCGAGCAGGAGACCCTGCACGTCGCCCGCTGGTCCCTCGCCGACCTCGACGACGCCATCGGCACCGCCCGCGACATCGTCCGCAACGTCCGCGCCGGTCGCTTCGAAATGGCCGACGACTACCCCGCGCGCTTCGAGGACGCCTTCGCCAACATCTGCCAGACACGAGTGTTCGGCGGCGCCGACGATCTGGAGAACGAGGCTTGAGCAGCCGGCGCACCGACGCGGCCGCCCCCGAGGCCCTGTGGCTGTTTCGCGACGGCCAGGTCGGTGAGCCCCAGCCCGCGCCCGTCAAGCCGCGCGCCAAACCCGACAAGAGTAAATCGGGCAAGCCCGGCGGCGCCCGCAAGGGTCCCCGCAAGTCTCGCGCCCCCAGCCGCGACCTGTTCACCGCGGTCGCCGGCGCCTTCGCCCGCGCCGGCGAGGCCGCCCGCGCCGAGATCGCCGCCGAGCCTGCACCTGTCCTTCAGGCCAGGTCCGAACAAGCTGTCCC
>NZ_JACCSO010000695.1 GCF_013812955.1 Nannocystis sp.
CGGATCCACCCCGTACAGCTGCAGGCTGCGCGGCGACTCCCCGGGCCCGAAGTCCGCGAGCCGGCGACTCACCGCGTCCCCGCGCACCAGCGGCCGCGCCGTGATCATCTCGCTGACGTACAGCCCCGCCCCGAAGCGCCGGCACAGCGCACGAAACGGGTAGTTGGTGACGCCGGCCATCGGCGCCAGCACCACGGGCGGCCACACCCGCAGCGGCCCGATCTGCAGCGGCGCGAACGGCGACGCAGGCGCGGCTCCGGTGCTCACGCGTCGCGGTCTAGCACAGCCCCCGGGTCCGCGGCCCGGGAAGCTCGAGGCCCGCCGACAAGCTCCACCGGCCCGCCGCGAGCCTCCGGCCGGCGCTCGAGCGCAGGGGGATCCGCAGCCCGCGGGGTCTCGGGCCCACCCGTCCGCGAGCCGCTGTTCGCAGCGGCGCCGAGCCGCGCTGCCAGCAAACCATTGTCCGCGCGACCGGAGCACCCCGACCCGGCGATGGCGCGATTTCGCGCAGACCTCGCGCATCCACATTTGCCAGCGAATTCCGGCAACGGCCGGGGGCTACAATGCCGGGCGCGTCAGCGCCGCATGGATCGCCCCACGCCGCCCTGCGCTCGCTCGCCTGACCTCGCCGACCTGTCCTGAAGGCCATTCATGCAATCCAGCGTCCTGACCACGATCTTCCTCCCGGTCGCGCTCGGCATCATCATGCTCGGGCTCGGCCTCTCGCTGACCATCGCCGACTTCAAGCGCGTGGTCGTCTACCCGCGCGCGGTGATCATCGGCCTGGTCTGCCAGATGCTGCTGCTGCCGGTGATCTGCTACGGCCTCGCCGTCGGCTTCGGGCTGCCGCCGGAGCTCGCCGTCGGCCTGATGCTGCTCGCCGCCTCTCCCGGTGGCGCGACCGCCAACCTCTTCAGCCACCTCGCGCACGGCGACGTCGCCCTCAACATCACGCTGACCGCCGTCAACAGCCTGCTGTCGCTGCTGACCCTGCCCTTCATCATCAACTACTCGCTGACCGCCTTCATGGGCGAGGGCAAGGTCTTGCCGCTGCAGACCGACAAGGTGCTGCAGGTGTTCGCCATCGTCTTGATCCCCGTCAGCATCGGCATGCTGATCCGGGCCCGTCGCCCGCAGATCGCCGACCGCCTCGACAAGCCGGTGCGCATCATCTCCGCGGTGTTCCTCGTGCTCATCATCGCCGCGACGATCATCAAGGAGCGGGCGATCATCGGCGACGCCTTCGTGTCCGTCGGTCCCGCCGCCCTGTGCTTCAACCTCGCCAGCATGACCCTCGGCTATGGCCTGCCCCGCCTGCTGCGCCTCGACAAGCGCCAGTCGATCGCCATCGGCATGGAGATCGGGATCCACAATGGCACCCTCGCCATCGCCATCGCCAGCGCCCCGACCCTGCTCAACAACAGCACCATGGCGATCCCGCCGGCGATCTACAGCCTGATCATGTTCTTCACCGCCGGCGTGTTCGGCTACCTCGTCAGCCGCGGCCGAACTGACCGCGGCACCTGAACGCCATCCACTATGCAGCCGAGCGTGATCAGCACCTACTTGATGCCCGCCACGCTCGTGGTGATCATGCTCGGGCTCGGCCTCTCGCTGACCCTCGCCGACTTTCGGCGGGTGCTGCGGTTCCCGCGCGCGATCTTCATCGGCCTGGTCTGCCAGATGCTGCTGCTGCCGCTGCTCTGCTACGGCCTCGCCGTCGCCTTCGCGCTGCCGCCGGTGCTCGCCGTCGGCCTGATGCTGCTCGCCGCCTCTCCCGGCGGCGCCGCGGCCAACCTCTTCAGCCACCTCGCCCGCGGCGACGTCGCCCTGAACCTCACCCTGACCGCCGTCAACAGCCTGCTGTCGCTGCTGACCCTGCCGCTGATCGTCAACCTCGCCCTGACCGCCTTCATGGGCGAGGGCAAGGTCTTGCCGCTGCAGAGCGACAAGATCGTCCAGGTCTTCGCCATGGTGCTGATCCCGGTCAGCATCGGCATGTTGATCCGCCACCGCCGGCCCGCCCTGGCCCTGCGGGTCGACCGGCCGTTTCGCATCGTCTCCGCGGTGTTTTTGGCGCTGGTCATCACCGCCGCGGTGATCAAGGAGCGCGCCCTGATCGGCAGCGCCTTCCAGGAGGTCGGCCTCGCCGCGCTGGTGTTCAACCTCGGCAGCATGACCCTCGGTTACGGCCTGCCCCGCCTGCTGCGCCTCAATCAGCGCCAGTCGATCGCCATCGGCATGGAGGTCGGCATCCACAACGGCGCGCTCGCCATCACCATCGCCAGCAGCCCCAACCTGCTCAACAACTCGGCCATGGCGATCCCCCCGGCCATCTACAGCCTGATCATGTTCTTCACCGCCGGCCTGTTCGGCTGGCTGCTGCAGCGCCGGGCCCACCCGCCCGACGCCGCCTGAAGCGCCCGCGAGCACCCGGCGCGCTTGCGCGCATCGCTGTTCTCGGGCTCAACGTGCTCAGGCCCCGAAGCGCAGCGCCGCGAAGCGACCGAGGCGCTCGGCCGCCTGCTCGTCCCCCGCCGCGGTCTCCGCCAGATCCAGCGCCTCCGCGAGGTGTCCGGTGCGCAGCGCGAGCTTGCGGGCGCTGGCCTCGAGCACATCACCGCCCGCCTGCACCGCCTGCTGAGCGCTGGCCACCAGACCGCGCATCGCGTCACGCATCGCCGTCACCACCCGACCCTCGATCGGCCCGGCGCCGAGCCCCTCGGCCCGCAGCGACAGGTCCTTGAGCACCGCCGAGAACGACCCGTCCTTGGCCTCCGCGCGCAGCAGGTCGAGCGACAGCACGTTGGTGGTGCCCTCCCAGATCGGCAGCACCTGGGCGTCGCGCAGCAGCCTGGGCAGGCCGGTGTCCTCGACATAACCCGCGCCGCCGAAGCACTCGAGCGCCTCCGAGGCGCAGGCCACCGCCTGCTTCGCGGTCGTCAACTTCGCCAGGGGGATCAGCGCGCTCAGGCGCTTGCGCTGCCCCTCCGTGGCCGTGCCCGCCTCGGCGCGCCCGAGCAGCGCCGCGCACTCCATCACCAGCGCCAGCAC
>NZ_JACCSO010000717.1 GCF_013812955.1 Nannocystis sp.
CCAGCCGGACCCGCAGGACCGACCGCACCGTCAGCGCCGGCCGGACCCTCAGGACCGATCGCACCGTCGGCACCGGCCGGACCCGCAGGACCGGCGGCGCCGTCAGCACCCGCAGCGCCGGCCGGACCCGCAGGACCGACCAGGCCGGTCGGGTCGCCGACCCACTGGCCGTTCGCGTCGATCACCGGACCGAAGCCCTGGATGTTGACGCTGAGGGGATTGATGTCGCCGCGCACATCGCCCGCGAACATCGAATACGGCACGCTGGCGATCGCCGCGAGCGGGGTCATCTCCGGGTCGGCGCCGACGGTGATGCCGAGGAAGCGCACCGAGCCGTCGAGCACCATCTCGTCGATCACCAGCAGATCACCGAGCAGCGCCGAGAAGTAACCCTCGTCTAGGTCGACGGTGATCGTCTCCGACCACAGCTCGACGCCCCCGACCTCCTGGTCGTAGATCGTGAACTTGATGTCCTGGGTGCCGGTGATCGGGACGCCCTGAGCGTCGAACAGACGCCCCTGGTGCGTCATCACCTGCGGCGTCGACAGAGCCTGCGCATCGAAGGTCGTCAACCAGGCCGCCGCCGCGACCGACCCGAGCATCAACTTCCGCATCCCGCTGTATGTCTTCATCATGGAGGGTTCCCGTTGGCGCCGATCAGGCCGCCTTGAAGTCGAAAATTAGCTGAATTGTAAACGCCCTGATTTTGGGTCGGCTGGCCCAGCGTGAACACCATCCGGAAGTTGGTGCTGTTCGCCACCGTTCCGCCGTTCACCGTCTGCGTCACCGACTTGCCGACCACTTCTCCGCCCGTCGTCGTGTCCGTCGTCGTGTCCGTCGTCGTGTCCGTCGTCCCGATCGTCGTGTCCGTCGTGTCCGTCGTCCCGATCGTCGTATCCGTCGTCTCCGTCGTCGTCACCGGCGAGGTCGTCTCGGTCGTCGGATCCGTGGTCGTCGGCGGCGAGTCCGTCGTCACATCGGACGTCGTCGGGTCGGTCGTCGTCGGCGGCTTATCCGTCGTCGGCGTATCCGTCGTCCCCGTCCCCGATGAGCTCTCCGTGCCGCTCGCCGAGTCCGTCACCGCCACGCCATCATCGGTACAGGCCGCTCCGAGCAAGCTGCCCGTCAGTGCAAGCATTCTCCATCGCGTCCCCGTCTGTGCGGATCGGCGCATGTTCACCACCCTTTTCGATGTTTATTATCGCGCACTAACTCAAACCACGCGCACGGTATCAGCACCGTGTAGGCTCCGCAAGCACAACTCCCCGCCCTTGCACCCTCCTCCTCCTCCTCCGGGGAATGGCGCCGACTCCGCGAATCGCTGCAGTAAAACCTGTCTTATGAGTCAGGCGATATCATTGTTGGCATCACCCCCCAACCCGATGAGACGGCGGCGCATTGCACACGCTCTGCATGTGCCGATGATGCCTCGCGAATGACCGTACTGGCACAATCGCCCCCCGAAGTCGCGCCGATAACCCCCCCGTTTCACGCGCGGCCCCGCCCGTGACCGCCAGTCCCCGGCCCCCCACAAATCGTGGTACGAAGGCAGCCCCGCGGACTCGAGGTCCCTCCTGATGCCATCACGCTGTCTCCGCTGTCTCCGCTGTCTCGTCGCCCCCGCCCTGCTCACCGTGCTGCTCGCCTGCGACAGCCAACCCGCACGGCCCGCCACGGAGGCCGCACGCCCCGCAGAGGTCGTCCCGGTCCCGGACACCACCCCCGGGGCGCCCGTCGATCCGGCGAAGACCGCCGAGGCCGACACCCACTATCGCGCCGCGCTCGAGCTCGAGGCCGCCGGTCGCCTGGTCGAGGCCCGCAGCGAGGTCGAACTCGCGCTGGCCGGCGGCGCCGGTCGCGACGCCCAGCTGCTCGCCGCCAAGCTCGCCATCCTCCGCGACGACCTCGACGTCGCCACAAAGCTGCTCGAGCCCCTCGCCGTCGACGGCAGCGACGCCCTCGTCCTCTACAACCTCGGCCTCATCGCCCAGCGGCGCGGCGTCTACAACAGCGCCCGCACCCGCTACCTCGCGGCCCTCAAGGCCGACCCGGCCTACGCCCCGGCCCGCTACAACCTCGCGCTGCTGACCTTCGACGCCGGCATCAAGGACGAGGCCCAGCACCACGCCCTCAAGTTCATCGAGCAGAGCCCGGGCGACCCCCGCAACGCCGAGCTCCGGACCCGCGTCGGCCTCGACGCCGTGATGCCCGCGGGCCCGACCATCACGTCCCCCGGCACCACCCCGCCCGCCACCACGCCGGCCGGCAAGCCCGACGCCCCGGGCCTCACGAACCCCTCCGAGCGCCGATGATCTGCCGCCAGCGGCGCGCGCTCATCACCAGGATCGCCAGCACGCAGGCCAGCAGGGTCGCGGTCACGGTCGCGTTGACGAGGCCCTTGGTCATCGTCTCGGGTACGCGCACCATCGGCACATAAAACTCGAACAGCGAGCGCAGGCCCGCGGTGATGGTGGTGCCGGCGACGAAGATCAGCGGCCCCAGCGTCACCCACGCATATACCGGCTTCTTCGCCTCACGCAGCAGGATCGTCGTGCCGACCGCCAGCGCCACCGAGGCCAGCAGCTGATTGGCGATCCCGAACATCGGCCAGATCGTGGCGATTGACCCATTGAGGATGAAGTAGCTCCACGCGACGACCAGCAGCCCCGACGCCAGCATCGCCGCCGGCGGCCACGAAGTGTCGCCGAGCCGCGGCCAGCGCCGTCCCAGCGCCTCCTGCAGCAGGAACCGGCCCACCCGCGTGCCCGTGTCGATGGTCGTCAGGATGAACAGCGCCTCGAACATGATCGCAAAGTGGTACCAGTAGTCGAGCAGCGCCCGCATGCCCGGCAAGCCCGAGAACACCCGCGCCATGCCCACCGCCAGCGACACCGCCCCGCCCGTGCGCCCCGCGATCACCTCGTCGGTCGCGTCCGCCAGCATCGGCAGGTCCTCGACCCGCACGCCCATCCGCGCGAAGTCGCCGGCGCTCAGCTCGGTCGCGTGCGCCTCGCCGGCCTCGACGTGATAACCGAGGGCCGCGAGCGCTCCGTTCGACAGTCGCAGCGCGCTCGACAACGGGATGGTCCGACCGGCCGCGGCCAGCAGATCCTCATCTGGCTGTAAGGACAGGCGCTTGCGGTCCTCGGCCGTCAGCGCCGACCCGGCCGCGATCAGCTCCTGGGCGCTGCGCGCGAGCCCGTGCGGCCCGCCGTCCATGCTGTCAGCGCCGATCTTCGCGACCACCGGGATCTGCGGATCCGTATTGATGGCGAAGTAGTCCGCGGGCGGCAGCGCGGTCGCGGCCAGCAGCGCGGTGATGCCGACCAGGCCCTCCATCAACATCGCGCCGTAGCCGATCGGTCGGATGTCGGTCTCGCGGTCGATCATCTTCGGCGTCGTGCCGCTGGCGATCAGCGCGTGAAACCCCGAGATCGCGCCGCAGGCGATCGTGATGAACACGAAAGGGAACAGCGAGCCGCGCACCACCGCCGGGAACACCTCGCCGTCGACCGCGATCCCGCCCGCACCGACCGTGTTGAGCAGCGGCATCTCGATCGCCGGATTGACGATCATGATCCCGACCACCAACAGCAGGATCGTCCCGATCTTCATATACGACGAGAGATAGTCGCGCGGACACAGCAGCATCCACACCGGCAGCACGCTGGCGACGAACCCGTACGCGGCGATCAGCAGCGTGATCGTCACCTCGTCGAGCCGCAGATAGTGCCCGAAGCTCGAGTCCTGGACCTGCTTGCCGAACACCACGCACAGCAGCATCAGCGTCACGCCGACGATCGTCGCCTCGCGCACCGCCTTCACGCTGCCGCCGCGGACCTTGTAGATGTAGAGCCCCATCGCCAGCGCGATCGGGATCGACATGCCGATCGTGAACACGCCCCACGCGCTCTCGGCCAGCGCCCCGACCACCACCCGCCCGAGCCCCGCCAGGGCGATGACGACGATGAACAGGATCGCCGCCGCCGCCACCCTCCCGACCCCCGGCCCCAGCTCCTCGCGGGCGATCTCCGCCAGCGAGCGCCCGCCTCGCCGCACCGAGGCCGTCAAGATCACGAGGTCGTGGACCGCACCGCCGAGCACCACCCCGAACAAGATCCAGATGTAGCCCGGCAAGAACCCGAACTGCGCCGCCAACACCGGACCCACCAGCGGACCCGCGCCCGTGATCGCCGCGAAGTGGTGCCCGAACAGCACCCAGCGGTGGGTCGGGTGGTAGTTCTGGCCGTCGTTTCGCAGGTGCGCCGGGGTCTCGCGCCCCGGGTCCAGCGCCAGCACCTTCGCCGCCAGAAACGCCGAGTAGTACCGGTACGCGATGGCCAGCACGGCCAGCGCCAGGAGCATGAACCACAGGGCGTGCATCGCCCCCCGACCTCTAGCACCTTTCGCGCGACACCGGGAAGGCCCGGTCCAGCGTCGCCAGGTCGTCCGCGTCCAGGCGCAGGGCATGCGCCGCCGCGCTGTCGATCGCGCTGGTGATCTGGCTCGCGCCCGGGATCGGGATGATCACCTTCGACTTCGCCATCAACCACGCCAGCGCCACCTGAAACGCCGAGACCCCGTGCCGGGCCCCGACCGCCTTCAGCGCCTGGTCCTCCGCCACCTTCGCTTTGCCGCGTCCGCCACCGACCGGGCTATACGCCAGATAGGCGATGTTCTCCGCGGCGCACAGCGCCAGCAGCCCGTTGCCGAAGTCGCGGCGGTCGAACACGCTGCAGCGGTTCTGCACGCTGACGATCGGCGCGACCGCGAGGGCCCGCCGCAGCTCCGCGGTGGTGACGTTGCTGAGCCCGATGTGGGCGATCTTCCCCTGCCGCCGCAGCTCCGCCAGCGCCCCGACGCTGTCCTCCAACGGCACCGAATCGTCGACGGCGTGCAATTGATAGAGCGGCAGCGTCGCCAGCCGCAGCGCCTTCAGGCTCGCCTCGCACGCCGACTTCAGGCGCCGCGGGTCCGCGTCCGTCACCCACGCCCCGCCCGGCCGCTGCAGCCCGCCCTTGGTCGCAACCAGCGCCTGCCCGTCCTCGCTGCGCTGCGCCAGCGCGTCGGCGATCAGCTTCTCGTTGTGGCCGATGTCCGACTGGTCGAGGCAGTACACGTCCGCCGTGTCGATCAAGGTCACCCCGGCCCGCAGCGACGCGTGGATCACCTTGATCGCCTCGGCGCGGCTGGGTCGGCCCGCGATCGACATGGGCATGCCCCCGAGGCCGATCTGGGACACTTGCAAGCCGGAGCTGCCGAGCGGACGAAGTTGCATAATGAGTTACCTGAGCACCGAGGTGGAAAAACGAGGTGAGAACCGAGGCAAAATCGAGGCGAAAAACAGGGTTCAGATCCGGTCCGAGCGCGGCTCCCGGCCGCTTGCGCCGCCCTCATAACACAGCTTTCCAGCGTCGCGGCCGCGATGTCCATCACCATTGCCGCGCCTCACGGGCGACCCCGTGCCCGCACGCGGCGCCGGGCTCGGCTGCATGCCCGGAGCCGCGATGTGGAGCCGCGATGTGGACCAGCGAAGTGGACCGGCGAAGTAGACCGGCGATCAGCGATGATGAGGATGAGGATGATGAAGTAGACCGGCGACGAACGTCGTCGCGATCGCGGCGAGGGACGTCGTCTTGCGCGGTCTTGACAGCCTCGACGGACCCGGCGTAAAGCGAGCGAAGTCGCGCTGCGACCCCCCATCATGACCCTGCGAACCGGATACCCCGACGGCGCCCCTTGCTGGGCCGATCTCAACACCCCTGACCTCGCCGGCGCCCAGCGCTTCTACGGCGCCCTGCTCGGCTGGACCTTCGACGAGCCCGTCGCCGAGATGGGCCACTACTCGACCGCCCGCCGCGACGGCAAGTCCGTGGTCGGCATGGCCCCCAAGCAGCCCGGCATGGACATGCCGAGCCTGTGGAGCGTGTACCTGAAGACCTCCGACGCCGACGCCAGCGCCCGCCAGATCGAGGCCGGCGGCGGCAAGCTGTTGTTCCCGCCGATGGAGATCCCCGGCCAGGGTCGCATGCTGTTCGCCTTCGACCCGACCGGCGCCGCCTTCGGCATGTGGGAGCCGGCCACGCACACCGGCGCGCAGATGTTCGACGAGCCCGGCGCGATGTGCTGGCACGAGGTCAATACCCGCGACGGCGCCGCCGCCGACGCCTTCTATCGCAGCCTGTTCCCCTTCGACCAGGCCCAGGTCGGCGACGGCACCAACTTCGACTACACGGTCTGGAGCATCGACGGCCACGCCGTGGGCGGGCGCCTGCAGATGACCGCCGAGTGGGGTGAATTGCCCCCGCACTGGATGACCTACTTCGCGGTCGAGAACTGCGACGCCGCCGCGACCAAGGTGGCCGAGCTCGGCGGCAAGCTCATGCACGGCCCCTTCGACTCGCCCCACGGCCGCATCGCCGTCGTCGCCGACCCCTACGGCGCGACCTTCTCGGTGATCCAGCGCTCCGCGAACGACCCGGCCACCTGAACGCCACCGCCACCTGAACGCCACCTGGGCGCGGACCAGCGCGGCCGTCGCGCAAACGGCTCGACCGCCGCCCCTCAGCCCCGCTGGTTCTCACCGCCGTCGCCGGCGCGAGCCACCCACGAGCCCGCTACAATCGCGGGCCCATGTCTCAACCTCGACCGTCGACGGCCATGCGCGAGCGCAGCTATCCGCCTCCTTATCCGGACGGGTGGTACCGCGTCGCGCTGTCGAGCGAGCTGCGGCGCGGCGACCGGCGATATATCGAGTGTCTCGGCCGCGAGCTGCTGCTCTATCGCAGCGACATCGACGACAGCGTGCACGCCATGGGCGCGTTCTGCCCGCACCTCGGCGCCAGCCTCGTCGGCGGCTGCGTGAAGCAGGGCAACATCCAGTGCCCGTTCCACGGCTGGCAGATCGCGGGCGACGGCCACGTCGCCCACATCCCCTACGCCAAGCGCCTGCCGGTGCGCGCGGTGCAGCCGACCTGGCCGGTCTGCGAGCGCTACGGCCAGATCTTCATCTATCACCGCGGCGAGCTCCGCAGCACGGCCGCCAGCGCGTGCAAGGTCGACACCAGTCAGCCGCCCGCGTACGCCTTCCCGCACATCCCCGACCTCGATGACGGCCGCCTCGTGTACCGCGGCAAGCACGACGCCGGGACCGTGCACATGCACCTGCTCGAGTTCGCCGAGAACAGCGTCGACTTCCAGCACTTCAGCCCGCTGCACGGCCAGATGTTCGTGCCCTGGACCGGCATCCGCGTGCCCGGCGTCGAGATCCTTCACGAGGCCGAGTGGGCGCTGGAGACCGACCCGAAGCTGCACCACCTCGCATACTTCAGGAACAACGCGATCCTCAGGGTGTTCGGCCGCCTGCTCCAGCGCACCCGCGCCTCGGCGATGATCACCTTCTACGGCCCGGCCGGCGTCGTCACCTTCCGCTTCAAGATCCCCGACGTCGGCGAGATGCTGATGTTCCAGACCCACCTGCCGACCGCGCCGCTGGCCCAGAAGGTCGACTTCCACTGGTTCGCCGAGCCGAAGATCCCCCGCCTGCTCGTCTCCTACGTGATCGGCAATTGGGTCGCCCAGTGGCAAAACGACGTCGCCATCTGGGAGCACAAGATCCACCGCGAGCGCCCCCTCCTGGTCCAGGAGGACGGCCCGATCATGCGCCTTCGCCGGTGGTTCTCGCAGTTTTATCCCGACGGCGGCGGCATCAAGGTCGCCGCCCCCGAGGCCCTCGCCGCCGGCGCCGAGTGACCAGACCAAGCGAGGCGAGCGCTGCGCTGCGCTGCGCTGCGCTTGAATGATATGACATGACGATATGCAGACGTCTGCAACAGTAGAATTAGACGGCTACCGCGCACATTGACCGCGTCGATGGGGCGCGCACCGACGCGGTCCATCGAGCCCACATATTTCGCGGCGCCCGGGTCTCCCCATGCACCGAGCATTCGATCGGATCATATGCGTGCAGACCGAGAGAGGCGGTCATCCGATGATTATGCACAAACTGTTCATTCCTACATTCGGCTTCATCAGTGCGCTCGCCGCTTCCGACGCGGTGCTGGCGAGCGACGCACCCGACAACGACAACGACGGCGGCTGGAACGACGACGACGGCGGCTGGAACGACGGCGACGACGACGGCTGGAACGGCGACGACGACGACGGCTGGAACGGCGGTGGCGGCGGCAACGACGGCTGGAGCGGCAAGAAGAAGGGCGTCAGGATCCGCGACCTGCAGTTCAACGACAGGGGCACGCACCTGGTCGCGCGCGGCGAGGTCCAGGGCGTGAAGAAGCAGCAGAACAAGCAGATCAGGCTGCTCGTCGAGGCCCGCGGCGACGCCACCGCGCTCTGCATCAATCCCGGCGGATGGGGCAAAAACAAGACGGTCGACGCCGACGAGATCACGCTCGAGGGCCAGAGGCGGCTCGAGAGCGGCGGCTGGGGCAAGAACACGCTCGAGTTCAGGGTCCCCACCGATAAGCCGGACAAGAAGATCGACGGGGCGCCCGACTGCCCCAATTGGAAGTGGACCGAAAAGATCGTCGAGGTCGAGTTCACCCGGGTGGAGCTCACCGTCGTGCAAGGCGGCAAGAAGATCGCCGAGCTCGAGTGCTACTTCGACAAACCCACCCGGGACGGCAAAGTGCCGCGCAACCAGTTCGACTGCAGCGAACGCTGATCCGCAGCGAACAACCGGCACCCGGCTCTGGCTGGATAACTCTGCCGGCCGGGCGCGATCTCCCGGCCGGCGCCAGTGCTGGGCGCCGTGCCCCGAGGCCCGAGGCCTGCACCCCCGGGGCGCGGTCCCGCCAGCCCAGCCATAAGGCGAACCGGTGGCGAACGCCGCGAGGGCTGCTGGAGGCGCGGTGTGCCCGTCCTCATCGGTCTGCGTCAGGTTTCGCGCCCGACATGCTCGCCCGGCGCGCGTGCGCTGCGCCGCTGGTAGAGATCCTCCTATCGCTGGCCCGGACCTGCCGCCTATAATCCGGGCCGATGAACCCCGCGGGAGCGGCCAGGCAGCGTGACGCGCCGTTCCTCGCGCGCCTGGGGAAGTACGAACTGCTCGCGCGGCTCGGCGTCGGCGGCATGGCCGAGCTGTTCGTCGCCCGCACCACCGCCCAGCACGGCTTCGAGAAGCTGGTCGCGCTCAAGCGCATCCTCGCGTCGCACGCCGACGACGAGTCGTTCATCCAGATGCTGCTCGCCGAGGCGCGCCTCGCGGCCACCCTGCACCACCCCAACATCGCGCAGGTCTACGACGTGGGCGAGGTGGACGGCACCTACTTCTTCACCATGGAGTACGTGTTCGGCCAGGACCTGCGCGCCATCGTCAGGGCCGTCCAGGGCCGCGGCGCGTGGCCGAGCCCCGAGCTCATCTTACAGATCATCATCGGCACCGCGAGCGGCCTGCACTACGCCCACGAGAAGGAGGGCGGCGACGGCCGCCTGCTCGGCATCGTGCACCGCGACGTCTCGCCCTCCAACATCCTCGTCAGCCACGACGGCGGCGTGAAGCTGGTCGACTTCGGCATCGCCCGGATCTCGGCGATGTCCAACAACACGGCCCAGGGCGCGCTCAAGGGCAAGGTCCCGTACATGTCGCCGGAGCAGTGCCGCGGCGAGCCGCTCGACCGCCGCAGCGACATCTTCTCGCTCGGCATCATGCTCTGGGAGCTGACCGTGCGCCGGCGCCTGTTCTCGGGCGACAACGACGTCGTCATCGCCGGCAAGATCTGCAACAGCGATGTCGCGCGCCCGAGCTCCTTCGTCCCCGACTACCCGCCCGAGCTCGAGTCGATCGTCCTCAAGGCGCTCGCCCGCGACCGCGACGCCCGCTACAGCACCGCGCAGGAGCTCCAGCTCGACCTCGAGGAGTACGCCCGCGACCAGCGCATGCTGCTCTCGTCCGCCAAGCTCGCCGGCTTCATGAGCGACCTGTTCGCCGACCAGATCAAGGCGACCAAGGCCGACATCCGCGAGCAGATCGCCTCGCGGACCGGCACCTTCCCCGCGTACGGCGATGACTCCGATCCCGGCGCCGGCGCGAGCGCGGCCAAGCTCTCCGCCCCGGCGCTGCGCGTCGCCAGCGATGCCGCCGGCGCCAGCGACCCCACCGACATCGAGATGCAGGCCCCGCGATCCCGACGCCACCTGTGGCTCGGCCTCGCGGGCGGCGGCGCCCTGTTGCTGCTGCTCCTCGTCCAGCTCGTCATGATGATGCGCGGCGCCCCGGAGACCGCGCCGCAGGCCAGCGTGCTCGCGGCCCCAGCGGCGCCCCCGGCCGCGATCACACCGGCGATCCCCGCGGTGCCGGTCGTCACGCCGACCACCCCCGTCGCCACCCCCGTCGCCACCCCCGTCGCCGAGCCGGAGCCGGAGCCGGTCCTTGCCGATACACCGGCAAAAGCCACCCGACCGACCAAGAAGCGGATCAGCAAGACCTCGAGCAAGTCCAAGCCGCCGGCCAACTGGGATCCGGACTCGCCTTTGCCCCCACCATGACCGCCCGCGCGCCCCTGTCACTCGTCGTCACGCTCGTCCTGTCGTCCCTCACGACGTCCGCCTCCGCGTCCGTGTTCGCGCCCCCGTATGCGTACACCCATGCGCCCGGCCCAGCGATGGACCCCGAGGCCAAACAACGGTTCGAGCGCGGGCTCGCCGGCTACGCGTCCAAGGCCTACGCCGACGCCGTCAAGGACTTCCGCATCGCCTACGCCCTCGACCCGCGCCCGGAGATCCTGTTCGCCTGGGCCCAGGCCGAGCGCATGTATGGCCGCTGCAGCCAGGCCAGCAAGCTCTACACCCGCTTCCTCAAGAGCAAGCCCTCCGACCAGCAGGCCCAGGCCGCGCTCACCGGCATCGAGCGCTGCAAGGACCAGCCCGACACCACCCCCGGCGACCCCGAGGACATCGAGGAGCCCAAGCCCGTCGAGGAGAAGCCGCCCGAGCCCGAACCCGAGCCCGAGCCCGAGCCGCCGCCTCCCCCTCCGCGCCCGCGCATCGACCCGATCGGCATCAGCCTGCTCAGCGTCGGGGTCGCGCTCGGAGCCGTCGGCGGCGGCCTGCTCGGCGTCGGCGAGAACAAGGCCCGGCAGCTCGGCGGCGTCACCAGCTACGAGGCCTACGCCGACGGCAACGATCAGATCCGCAGCCTGCGGATCGCCGGGGGCGTCCTCGCCGGCGTCGGCGGGGCCCTGATCGTCGGCGGGATCGTCAAGCTGATCATGCACGGCCGCAAGAGCCGGCAGGGCGTCGCATTTTGGACCACCCCCGAGGGGGCCGGCGCGATCGTTCGCCTGCGCTTCTAATCATAGATCGATCATCGACCCCGGGAGCCTCATGAAGATCTTCGGCCTCCTCCTCGCCGCGCTCGTCGCCGGCTCCGCCGGCTGCACCAAAACCGACAGCTTCAACTGCCTCGCTAGCTCCGAGTGCATGGTCTCCGGCGTCGCCGGCGTCTGCGAGCTCGGCGTCGGCGAACCCGGCGGCGTCTGCAGCTTCCCCAACCTCGACTGCCCCTCCGGCAAGGCCTTCGGCGAGTTCGCCGGCGAACAGGCCGGCCTCTGCGTCGGCGAGAACCCCGGCTCCACCACCACCCCGACCAGCTCGGTCTCCAACACCGGCACCGGCCCGGCCACCAGCAGCGAGACCAGCGTCGACCCCAGCAACGGCACCACCGTCGACATCACGACGATGACGACGGACACCACCATGACCTCGGAGGTCACGGTGACGACCACCACCGAGACCACGCTGACCACCGACCCGAGCACGACGACGGCCGGCCCGGCCTGCGCCCCGCTCGGTGACGCCTGCACCGCGGACACGCCCTGCTGCGGCGATGTCTGCACGGGCTGTCAGGACGGCTTCTGTGTCGCCCTGGACCAGCCCCAGGACCCCGGCTGCGGCACAGGGTGTCTGGGGTGCAACAATGGCAGCTGCAAGCCCGTGGCGGCGGGCCTCGAATGCACCGCCAACTGCAGCGACTTCGTCCTGCAGCAGACGGTAGCCGGGCAGCAGACCATCTGCAACGGCTACGGCCCGGGCCAGCTGATGGGCAGCTGCGACGACGGCGGCCTGTGCTCGGTGCCCGACCCGGTCGCCGCCGGCTGTGTCGCGGACATGCCCACGCAGCTCGCCGTGTGTGACACCACCTGCGTGCAAAACTCCCTTGCCTGCACCCCGAACGTCACCGGCTTCGACAAGGCCGACTTCTGCGCCCTCAACGGTCCGGGCCCGGGCTGCAAGACCAGCTGCCTGGAGGACAACTCGAGCAACATGGCGAGCTGCGACATGAATGGCATCTGCCAGCAAGACCCCGTACCGTGCGGCAACTACAAGTGCGACCCCGCCATCGGCATGTGCCCGACCAAGTGCGCGGACACCAGCGATTGCGTAGTAGGTATGTGTAAAGGCAAACAATGCATGTGACCCGACGCGGCCTGCTACGTGACATCGGCCTGATCGCCGGCTTCGACCTGCGCGAGTCGCTGCGGACCCGGCGGGCTTTGGTCCTGGTGCTGCTGTATCTGCTGATCGCCGCCAGCGCGAGCGGCATCTACGTCCAGATCATGGCCCAGATCCAGGACAGCGTCGCCACGATCTCGGGCGTGGCCGGCGACCCGCAGGCCGCGGCCGGCATGGCGATGGTCCAGGACGAGGGCTATCGCATGCTGCTGCTGTTCTTCGCCGGCGGCGACGCGGCGCTCGCCGATCACCTCGCGACCTATCCGCCGATGGTCCTGGTCTACAGCTGGATCTCCCTGGCTTTCCTGCCCTGGTTCATCGCCCTCACCAGCTACGACCTGATCGCCGGCGACCTCCACCTGCGGACCATCCGCTACGCCGCGCTCCGCACCTCGCGCGGCGCCTTCGTGCTCGGCAAGCTGCTCGGCCAGGCCGCCCTGGTCGCCGCCGTCACCGGCCTCGGCATGCTGCCCGTCGTCGTCATCGGCGCCATCTACCTGCCCGGCTTCGACTTCGTCGCAACGGCGCTCGCCCTGCTCTCGACCTGGCCGATCACGGTCGTGTGCGCGCTCGGCTTCCTCGGCATCGTCACCCTCGCCTCGCAGCTGTGCAAGGGCCCCGGCGCCGCGCGGGCGGTCGCCGTCGGCCTGCTGTTCCTGATCTGGATCTTCACGCTGCTGCCCGAGCCCCTGAACCGGCTCGAGCTGCTCTCACCGTGGCACTGGAAGTTCGGCCTGTTCCACCCCGCGATCGATCAGCGCCTGCTCGCCATCGGCGCCTGCCTCGGCCTGTGCGCCGGTTATACCGCGCTCGGCTACCTGCGCTTTCGTCGGAGGGACCTATGACCCGCGAACTGGCCGTCGACCTCCGCGCGGTGCACAAGCGCTTCGGCAGCGTGCACGCCCTGCGCGGCGCCGACCTGAAGGTCCCGAAGGGCTCGATCTTCGCCCTCATCGGCCCCAACGGCGCCGGCAAGACCACCCTCTTCGGCCTGTGTTGCGGCTTCCTGCGCGCCGACACCGGCACCGTGGAGATCCTCGGCGGCGCCCCCGATGCCCTGCGCTTCAAGGGCCGCCTCGGCGCCCTGCCGCAGGACGCCATGCTCGGCCGCGACATCACCATCCGCGAACACCTGGTGTTCCTCGCCCGCCTGCAGGGCATGGAGCTCGCCCACGCCCACTCCGAGGCCATGCGGGTGCTCGGTCTGGTCGACCTCGTCGACCTCGCCGAGCGCCGCGCCGGCGCCCTCTCGCACGGCCAGGTCAAGCGCGTCGGCGTCGCCCAGGCCTTCCTCGGCGAGCCCGAGCTGATCCTGCTCGACGAGCCCACCGCCGGCCTCGACCCCCGCAACGCCCACGACCTGCGGGCCCTGATCCGCGACCGCCGCGGCCGGCAGACCATCGTCGTCTCCTCGCACAACCTCCAGGAGCTGGAGGCCATCTGCGACGAGGCCGCCTTTATCGAAAAGGGCCAAACCATCGAGGCCGGCGCGATTGCGACCCTGACCGCCCGCGACGCCGAGATCCACGTCCAGCTCGCCCCGGGCCCCGAACCACTCGACGAGCTGCGCGCCCGCGTGGCCAACCTCGGCGTCACCTGGGACCCCGCCGCCCGCACCCTGCGCCTGCGCTTCCAGCCGAGCCCCGAGCGCATCGCCGAGGACGTGATCGCCGAGGTCCTGCGCGAGCTGCTGGCCGCCGGCGCCCGCATCTCCGCGCTCGGCAAGGGCCGCTCGCTCGAGCAGCGCTACCTCGACCAGGCCCCGGCGACCGAGTGAGATGTCCGTAAGGACAGGCCGTCAAAGCCTGTCCCTACGGCCATGTTCCAGCGGACCATCTCAACGGACCATGAACCAGCGCACCGCGTTGTTCTTGTGGCAGTCGTGGACCGGATTGGTGCCGTCCAGGGTGAGCGGGTCGGTGGCGAAGGTGTCGGCCGACGCGGTGACGACCGCCGCGCCCTTCCACGGGAAGTTGACCAGGCCGCAGCCGTAGGCGTTCTGGGCCGTCTCGTCGATGTGCCAGGCGCCCGCGCAGCCCTCGGAGGCGCCCAGGTTCCAGGTGCAGATCACCTTGTTCATGACCTTGTTGCCCTTCAGCTGGGCCTCCTTGTAGGTGACCTTCGTCCAGTTGTTGCACCCGACCGCGCCGCCCTGACCATTGAACAGGTTGCTGGCCGCGGCCACCAGGTAATCGGCGCCGCGACAGTCGATCCGCAGGTCGACCGACACGTCGCGCAGCGCCGTCATCGCCGCCTTGGACAGCCGGTGCCGCGTATTCTTCGGATCCTCGGCGTTGACCGGCAGATCATTGAACAGCGCCTTGCCGATCGTCAGCCCGCCGTAGGGGCTCTTCTCGACCACCGTCCAGCCGCCGCCGGCGGTCGTCATGTCGCACTGCACCGGAAAGCCCGGCATGCCCATCGGACCGTCCGGGTCGACCACGTACACCCCGTCCGCCGCCAGCGGCGCCGCGTCGAGCACCTCCTTGCAGGCCTTCGGGACCTTGCAGGTGCTCGTGCAGCCGTCCGCCTCGTCCACGTTCTTGTCGTCGCACTCCTCCACCCCCGCCTGCACCACACCGTCGCCGCACTTCGCCGCCTTGCAGCTGTTCAAGCACGCGTCCGTGTCGTCCTCGTTGGCGTCGTCGCAGTCCTCCACCCCCGCCTGCACCAGCTCGTCCCCGCAGCTCGCCGCCTCGCAGCTGCCCAGACACGCGTCAGTCTCCTCCATGTTGCCGTCGTCGCACTCCTCCACCCCCGCCTGCACCGCCATATCACCACACTTCGCCGGCACGCAGGTCGCCAGGCAATTGTCCGAATCGTCGACGTTCCCGTCGTCGCACTCCTCCACCCCCTTCTGCAGCGCACCGTCGCCGCAGCTCGCGTTCAGACAGTTGCTCAGGCACGCGTCCGTGAAGTCCTCGTTGCCGTCGTCGCACTGCTCGCCCGGCTGCAGCGCACCGTCGCCGCAGCTCGCCAGCGCGCAAGCGTTGGTGCAGTCGTCGTCGTCGACCTGATTGCCGTCGTCGCAGGCCTCCGCGCCGGCCTTGACCAGACCGTCGCCGCAGACCGCGTTCTTGCACCCATCGGTGCAGGCCCCGAAGTCGCTGTTGTCCGCGCCCACGTCGCAGTCCTCGCCCTCGTCGACGTTGCCGTCGCCGCACAGCGGCCCGGGCCCGCCGGTGGTCGGCTCGCCGGTCGTCGGCGCCCCGCTGGTCTCGCCGTCGGTGCCGCCGACCGAGGCCGACGACGACGACGACGATGGCTCCGCCGTCGTGCCGGGCTCGCCGGTCGTCGTGCCGATCGAGGTCGTCATCATCGTGCCGACCGTGACGGTGGCACTGATCGACTGCCCGTCCTCCGCGCTGCTGCAGCCTCCAGCCCCCAGCCCCACGACCACAGCCAACCCGCCCAAGCCCAATAGACAGCGTTTCATGGCGACCACTGTAGTCAGCCGCCCCCGGGCCGGGCAAACCATTTTCGCGGCCCTGCAAACGCGCTGCGGCGGGCCCGGCAGCGCGCGCGCACCCATACGCGGATCCGCCCCGCGCGCTCCCGTGCAAGCGCGCGTCGATCGTGGCAGCTTGCCGCGGTGCCGCACGAACCACCGAGCTGCGAGGCCGAGTCCGCCGACGCGCTCGTCGTCGACCAGCAGCCCTTGCTGGAGATCCTCGCCCACATCAAGACCCGCCTCGCCACCGGCGCCGAAGTGGTACGCCTCGAGGTGCCAGACCCCGACCATGGCCGCGGGCGCCACGCTGGCGAGCGGGTGACGATCGCCGGCATCGACCACATCCATCGTCCGCTGCGAGTCTGGGTCGATCTGGCCGGGCGCCTGGGCCTGCGACTCATGACCCCGCGACCGGCGACGCCGCCGCGGATCCAGCTTCGCCTCGAGCGCCTCGATCCCGCCGCCGACTGGCACAGCACCTCGCGCGCGCCGGCCCCGGAGAAGTACGGCGCCGACTCGAGCTTCGCCAGGATCAACAAGCTCGAGGACCCCGACTTCGTCCTCGACTTCGCCGATGCGATCGAGCGCATCGACCCGGGCCCCGAGGCCCGGGTGCTCGAGCTCGGGGTCAACCGCGGCGACGCCCTCGCCCTGCTGGCCGCCCTGGTCCCCGGCCTGGCCGAGCGCGGCCAGCTGGTCGGCATCGATCACAGCCGCTCCGCCCTCGCCCTCGCCAGGGCCCGCTTCCCCGGCCCCGGCGCCCGCTTCTTCGCCGCCGACCTCGCCGATCTCGCCGGCCTCGCTGCGCTCGGGCTCGGCCGCTTCGACCTGGTGATCGCGATCGACACCTTGCAGAGCTCGGGCCTCGACGACCGCGCCCTGCTGCGTCACATCGTTCAACAGCTCCTGACCCCCCGCGGCGCCGTGCTGCTCGGCGTCGCCAACTGTCGCTACCTCGACGGCGAGGTCGTGCACGGCGCCCGCATGAAGAACTTTCGCCAGCCCGAGCTCGGCATGGTGATCAAAGACGTCGCATTTTATCGCAAGTATCTGCAGCAGCACGCCCGCAAGGTCCACGTCACCGGTAAACACGAGCTGCTGATCACCGCAATCGCTGACCCACCGAATGATCCGCCGAGTCGCGCCGGCTGATGCTGCAGACGTCCCAGGGGGCGAGCCGCCCCTGGTTCGCGCGTTAACGCGTCACGCGCGGAGCCGCGGCTGCAGACCCCTGGAAAACCGGCGCCCTGGGCGGTCACAGGGCCGAGGACTCACAAACGAAATGACGCGTGCACTGCCCACAATTCTCCTTTCCTTCGCGCTCGGCTGCGGCGCCGTGGCGAGCGACGGCAACAAGGTCGACCAGGCCATAGCGATCGCCAGGGAGCTCCGGGCCAAGCCCGACGACGCCGAGAAGATCCTCGGCCAGCACAGCCTGACCGAGGACCAGTGGGAGGCGATGATCTACGAGATCGCCAGCGACCCCGCGATGGCGGCCAAGTTCGAGGCCGGCGTCCAGAAGTAACCGAGGCAAACAACATCATGCGAACCATCATCGTATCCACCATCACGCTGTGCCTCGGCCTCGCGCCCCTGACCGCCACCGCGGCCCCCGCGGCTGCTGCCGCGGCCAGCGACGACGCCAAGAAGGGCTCCGCGAAGGATCGCATCCTCGGCGCCCTCGACCTCCCGATCCAGGCCCAGGCGCTGCGCAAGGCCGGCGCCGACGAGCAGGAGATCAAGGCCGGCCTCAAGGCCGCCCGCGACAAGAAGCTCGACGCCAAGTCCACCGCCGAGCTGATCGGCGAGGTCGCCAGGGCCACCAAGGAGCACGGCCCCATCGGCGAGTTCGGGGCCTTCGTGAAGGGTAAGCTCGAGGCGGGCCTGCGCGGCAAGGAGCTCGCCGAAGCCATCCGCCAGGAGCATGCGACCCGCGGCAAGGGTAAGGCCGGCGACAAGGGCAAGCCCGACGCCGCCGGTGGTCCGGATGACAGGGGTAAGCCCGACGACGCCGGCAAGCCCGACGCCGCCGGTGGCCCGGATGACAGGGGCAAGCCCGACGACGCCGGCAAGCCCGACGACGCCGGCAAGCCCGACGCCGCCGGTGGTCCGCCCGACGACAAGGGCAAGCCCGCCGACGCCGGCAAGCCCGACGCCGCCGGTGGTCCGCCCGACGACAAGGGCAAGCCCGCCGACGCCGGCAAGCCCGACGACAAGGGCAAGTCCGGCGCCAAGGCCAAGCCCGCCGACAAGTGATCGAGCGGCCCATTGGCC
>NZ_JACCSO010000722.1 GCF_013812955.1 Nannocystis sp.
GCCCCGACCGCTCGGTCGCGTTGACCGGCGCGCGCTTGCCCGGCAACCGCCCGCTGGTCGGTGACCTGCCGAGGGCCCCATGACCACGCTCGGCCGCCCGCGCTCGCTGCCCCGCCGGATGCTGCAGTCGATCGACTGGGTGCTCGTCACCATCGTCGCCAGCATCATCACGCTCGCGCTGATCAACCTCAACAGCGCCGGCGCCGGCGACTGGACCGGCAAGATCCTGACCCAGATCCGCTGGCTCGGCCTCGGCACCATCGCGGCCGCGATCGTCGCCGCGCTCGACTACCGGGTCCTGCACCGGCTCGCCTACGCCGCCTACCTGTTCGGCCTCGGCCTGCTCGCGCTCGTCCCGGTGATCGGCGTGATCCGCAACGACGCCCGCCGCTGGCTCGAGTTCGGCGACTACCAGTTCCAGCCCTCCGAGCTGATGAAGGTGCTGCTGATCATGGCGCTGGCCCGCTACATCAGCGACCTCCCGCCCAAGCAGCACAAGCGCCTGCGCCACCTCGTCATCCCCTTCGCGATGTTCCTCGTGCCGGTCGCGCTGATCGTCAAGCAGCCCGACCTCAGCACCGGCATCATCTCGATCCTCGTCTCGATGACGATCCTCGCGCTGACCGAGCTCACCCTCAAGGCCCTGCTCACCCTTTTGTCTGCGGGCGTCGGACTGTTCATGCTGGGGTGGGGCTTCTTCATGCACAAGTACCAGCGCTCGCGCATCGACGTGTGGCTAAACCCCGAGGCCTACGCCGACAACGAGGGCTACCAGACCATCCAGGCGATGATCGGCGTCGGCAACGGCGGCTTCTTCGGCCGCGGCGTCGGCAAGGGCACCCAGAACGTGCTCGACTTCCTCCCTTACGGCGACACCGACTTCCCCTTCGCCATCTATGCCGAGGAGTGGGGCTTCGTCGGCGGCGCCACGGTCCTCGCCATGTTCCTGTGCCTCGTGCTCTGGGCCATCAACCTCGCCTCCCAGGCCCGCGACCGCTTCGGCGCGCTGCTGTGCATCGGCGTCGCCTCGATGTTCTTCTTCCACGTCACCATCAACATCGGCATGGTCCTCCAGCTGCTGCCCGTCACCGGCATCACCATCCCCTTCTTCAGCCTCGGCGGCTCGAACGCCCTGGCGATGATGCTCGGCATCGGCATCCTGATGAGCGTCAGCCGCTCCCGCCTGCGCCCCTGACTCCCCGCGACCACGCGCCGCAGCCCCATACACGACGCTTGGCGCGCGCCGGCGAGCCTGCTAGCGTTCCGGCGCGTCATGCTCAGCAACCCCATCGGCCGCCTGCGCCTCATCGGCCTCATCGAGGGCATCTCCTTCCTGGTGCTGTTGTTCATCGCGATGCCGCTCAAGTACGCGGCCGGCCTGCCCGAGGCCGTCAAGTACGTCGGCTGGGCCCACGGCGCGCTGTTCGTGCTCTTCATCGTCGCCCTGATCCACGCCAGCTCGGAGACCGAGTGGTCGCTGACCAAGATCGGGGGCGCCTTCGTGGCCTCGGTCGTGCCCTTCGGCACCTTCGTCCTCGACCGCACCCTCAAGCGCGACGAAGCAGCCCTGCTCGGATCCCGACCTGCCGCCTGAGCGCGGCTGCTTTCGCCCCGCGTACGCGCGGCTGCTTTCGCCCCACATACGCGCGGCTGCTTTCGCCCCGCATACGCGCGGCATCGCCCGGCTCCGTCCCATCCGCGCAGTTGCGCGCATGAGCGCCCACCGGCGAGCGAGCGCTGCTTGGCGCCATAACATGCGAGACTGCGGAGCCCTCCGGGCGCGCCATGTCCACGCGTCACCTGCTCCGCACTGCCCTGCTGCTCGTCCTCACCGCGAGCTGCCTGCGCGGCGACGGCGGCCTCGACGACAGCACCACCACGGACCCGGCGCCCGGCACCGCCACGACGGCAGACGCCAGCAGCGGCGCACCACCGGCCAGCAGCACCAGCACCAGCGACGCCAGCACCGGCGGCGCCAGCACGACGACTTCCTCCTCCTCGACCGGCACACCCGCCCCCGCCTGCGGCGACGGCGTGCTCGACCCGGGCGAGGGCTGCGACGAGGGCTCCAACAACAGCGACCACGGCGCCTGCAAGCTCGACTGCAGCCCGAAGGCCTGCGGCGACGGCTTCGTGCAGCCGGGCGAGCTCTGCGACGACGGCAACCTCGACGACACCGACCTCTGCACCAGCGTCTGCGCGCCCGCGGCCTGCGGCGACGGCTTCCGCCAGAACCCCGAGGCCTGCGACGACGGCAACCTCGACGACCAGGACGCCTGCACCGCGACCTGCAAACACAACGTCTGCGGCGACGGCCTCGTCAACATCGGGACCGAGGCCTGCGACGACGCCGGCGCGAGCGCGACCTGTGACACCGACTGCACCGCGCCGGTCTGCGGCGACGGCCTCGAGAACGGCCTCGCGGGCGAGGGCTGCGACGACGGCAACCTCGCGAACAACGACCTGTGCACGGCCGTCTGCCAGCCCCGCGCCTGCGGCGACGGCTTCCTGCAGTGGGGCGAGTTCTGCGACGACGGCAACCTCGTGGCCGGCGACGGCTGCGACCCGACTTGCAAAAAAGAGGTCATCAACTGTCAGAATCAGGCGACGAAGATCAGCGTCGCCCCGAGCAACCGGGCCGTGCTCTGCACCCGCCAGGACGTGTGCGAGCAGGACTTCTTGCTGCTGTGCCCGAAGGACTGGCACCTGTGCAGCGCCACCGAATTCAACGCCCGCAACGCCGACTGGGCCTTCTCACCGACCAAGCTGGTGCTCGGCGGCATCCGCTGCCGCGGCATCGGCGGCGCCGGCCACTATGGCTTCAAGAGCACCATGTCGATCGACCACGGCGACAACTGCCTGTACAGCAGCTCGCGCCCGCAGTGCTACAGCGACCTCGGCTGCGACGACAAGAACAACTTCGCCCTGTGCTGCGCCCCGCTGGCGACCTGCGGCAACGGCGTCGTCGACCACCCCGAGGAGCAGTGCGACGACGGCAACAAGATCGAGAACGACGCCTGCCTCGCCCAATGCATGCTGAGCTACGCCCCCGACGCCCAGGGCTGCCCCTGAGACCCGGAGCTCACGGCCTCGGGTCCGATGCAGGCGCCACGGATGCAGCCGCGGCATCCGTCGGCGCGGTCAAAATTGGCGAGGCCCGCCGCCGCCGCCACATCCGGACCAGCATCAGCACCACCACATAACTCAGCGCCGAGAGCGTCGGGATCAGCACCGCCGCCCCGAGCAGGAACGGCCCGAGCAGCGCCTTGAACAGCGCCCACCAGCCGGCCGCATCGAGGCCCGTCAGCGTCGACCAGCTCGGCAGCGGCAACCCGAGCGCCAGGGTCCCGAGCCACAGCTCGGCGAAGTAGAACAGCGGCCCGGTCACCGGATTGATCACCGCGGTGCCGAGATACGTCGCCGCCACATTCGCCCGCACCAGCGGCGCGGCGGCCAGCGCCAGCACCATCCCCAGAAACGGCACCGGGATCAGCGACAGCCCGACCCCGAGCGCGAAGCCCCCCGCGATCCCCCTCGGCGTGCCGTTCAGCTCGAGCAGCCCGCGCAGCCACGCCCGCAGCCGGCCCATCACGGCTCCCTGGTCCGCGCCTCGTCGACCGCCTCCTTGACCTCCTGCTTGCCCTCCTCCAGCGCCCTCGCGCCGGCCGCGGTCGCCCGCGCCGCCGCCTCGCGGGCCTCCTTCAACTCGGCCTCGAGCTTCACACGCGCCGCCTCGGCCGCCGCCTCACCCTTCTCACCCACCTCACCCAGCTTCTCCGCGCCGCGCCGCGCCGCCCCGGCCGCCGCATCTCCCGCGGACCGCGCCGCCTCGGCCGCATGATCCCCGGCCTTCTTCGCCTGCTCGCGCGCACGCGCGGCCTCCGGCGAATCCCCGCAGCCACCCAACACCCCGAACATCACGATCGCGCCGATAAATCTGTTCATGCTGACCTCTTGGCGACGAAGCGTGCGCCGCAGGGGCCCCACACGCAACCCCCCATCTCGATCGACAAAAGTTGACGGTCTTCCAAGGCGGCTCGGCCACTGTCGGCCCCCGAAACCGATGCCCCTGCATGCAACCAGCGGGTCGCCGTGGCCGCCGGACTGCGTCGACCCTGAGCCCCTGGACACGTCAAGCTGCTCGCCCACGTCCTCGCCATCGGCGTGGTAGGGTCACGCCGCATGACCACTGCGCGCATCACGGAGATCCACGTCGAAGGTATGCGCACCCTCGCGGATGTCCGGCTCAAGCTCGACGGCCTCACGGTGCTGATCGGCGAGAACGGCACCGGCAAGAGCTCCATCATCGAAGCCTGCGAGCTGTGCCGTCGCCTCGCCAGTCAGGACTTCATGTCCGAGCTGTACAATCCGCATGGCGGGGCCTTCGCGCTGCTGCGTGACGGAGCCTCCGTCTTGCGGCTGACGATCACAATGCAGGCGACTTTCCCCGGGGAATCGTGGATCGGGCTCGAGTACGTCGTCGGGCTCGCTCGCGAGCGCTCGGGCATGGTAATTCAGGAAGAACAACTCCGGGTCGAGTATCCCGACCAGCCTCGACCCTTCCTTGCGATCGACCGTAAACAGCGCTGGGCGAAGTACTTTAACGGTGTTCACCTCGTGCCCTTCGAGGGTCTCGCACCCGATGCGCTCGCGCTCGCCAGCTTCGGTCCGGCGGGTCCCCGCCATCCGTCCGTGAGTGTCGTCCGGGACGCACTCCAAGCGATCGAGGTCCACCTCCCCTTCGAGGTGCTCCCGACATGGGCCGCCCGGGCCCACGCTCGCAAATCGGAGATTCGCGGCTCCGTCCTGTTGCAACCGGCCGATCGCCTCGACCTCCTCGGCACGAACCTCGTGAACGTCTACTACGCGTTGCGCGAGCAGAGTGACCGCCAGTATTGGAGCGACACGATGGACCTCCTGCGCCTCGGTCTCGGCATCGAGTTCGAGGAGGTTCGCACCGTCGCGGACTCCGGCGGCGGAGCGCACGCGCTGGCCATCAAGTGGCGGGGCCGTGATCAACCGATGACCGCCTCGGCGCTCTCGGACGGACAGATCGCGTTCCTCGCCTTCGTCGGCATGTATCGGCTCCCGCGCCCCGGCCGGACCCTGATGGCCATCGACGAGCCGGAGTTGCACCTGCATCCCGGCCTGCTCGCTCGCGTGGTGCAGATCTTCGAGGCGATGGGCGATCATCATCCGGTCCTGCTGTCGACCCACTCGGATCGCGTGCTCGACCTGCTCTCCGACCCGGTGGCCAGCGTTCGCGTCTGCGAGCTGCGCCGCGGCGCCACCCATCTGCGCCGCCTCGACCGCGAGTCCCTCGACACCTGGCTGGCCGACTTTCGCGGCGTCGGCGATCTGCGCAGCGAGGGGCACCTCGCCGATGTGATGGGTGGCGAGGCGTGAAGCCCCTCGTCAAGATCATGTACAAGGATCAGCAGGCCGCGGACGCCAGTGACCTGGGCCTGCACCTGCTCGTGTCGCGCTGCGTGCTCGAACGCCTGGGCTGGAAGGAGGAGCGCTGGTACGAGCTACGCCGGCACCTGATCGGACAGGCAAAAAAAGGCGACGCGAAGCTGCTCGCGGCCTGTCAAAACGCGAATGAGGCCCGGAACTTCCGGCACGTGTTCGCCGTGTTCGATGACGACGAGGTGCGGACGATCAAGCCGCTCGCGCTGAGCCCGAACGCCTGCAAGGTGCAGGTACGCGCCGCGATCCTTGCCACCAGCCCTTATCGCAATGACCTCGGCGTGGTGTTGCTGGGCCAGAACATGGAATCGGTGGTCGCAGCGGTGCAGCGCTGCAAATGCGCCGCGGTCCCGGAAAAAAAGCTCAAGCTCCCCGAGCGCGACGCCGTCCTGGCCAGCATCGCGTGGCGAGAAGAGGACGCGCCGCGCCGCGCCTGCGTCCTGCAAGCGGTTCCCTCGCTCGAGTACCTCGTCGCGCGGCTCGCAAAGATCATCGGCGCTGGCGTCGCTGCGTAGCGGACCCGGCTGTGTTCGCGGCTCGAGCGACGGGTCCTTGCCTGCCTCTGCCGCTCTTGCGCCGCGGAGCGCGAAGTCGCGCCGCGTCGCGCAGAACCCCGAATCGCCCCGAAATTTCCCCGATTGACAAATCTACTCACGAGTAGATATGTTCTCCGGACATGGGCCGTCCCCTCGCCAGCACGGCCGCCATGGCCACCCCGGAGCGCCTGCTGGACGCCGCCGAGCAGGCCTTCGCGCACGGTTACGGCGCGGCGCGGCTCGAGGACATCGCGGCGGCGGCGGGCATTCGCCGGCCCTCGCTGCTCTACCACTTCCCCTCGAAGGACAGCCTCTACGTCGCGGTCGTGCACCGGACCTTCGCGCGCCTCGGCGCTGCGCTGATGGCGGCGATGTCGCTCCCCCACGACTTCGCCGGGCGGGTCGACGCCGTGGTCGACTGCTACGCCAGCTTCCTCGCCGACAACCCGGCCCACGCGCAGATCCTCGTGCGCGAGCTGGTCGACGCCCAGGGCCCCGGCCGCGACATCCTGCTCGCCGAGGTCGTGCCGCTGCTCGACCTCGTCGAGCGCTTCTTACGGACCCAGGGCCTCGCGCTGCTGCGCCCCGGCCTGCCCGTGCGCGCCGCGATCCTGCAGATCGCCAGCGCCATCATCCTACGTTCCGCCTCGGGCGCGCTGCAACAGCCGCTGTGGGGCCCCATCGATCACGCGCGGGCGCTCGCCCGCCTGCTGCTGTTCAAGGAGGTGTGAAGTGACCAGTCTCATCGAACGCGCCAACGCCATCACCCCGACCGCGATGCTGCAAAAGGTGCTGCGCACCGGCAACGTCAAGGTCGCCCTCAGCCTGCTCGGTCCGGCCCTGCGCGGCCTGGTCATGCACAGCGGCAAGCAGCCGAGCAGCGACATGCAGGCCAACCACCAGGCCCACTTCGACTGGACCTACCAGCGCGACCAGGACGAGCTGCGCAAGCTCTACGAGGTCGCCAAGGTCTCGCAGTGGAACGCGAGCACCGACCTCGACTGGTCGATCGACGTCGACCCCTACGACGCCAACCACGACCTGTTCCCCGAGGTCCTGAGCCCGCTGCCCGACATCCCCACCTACCGCGGCCTCAGCGTGCGCGAGAAGCAGACCCACCGCCACGGCCTCGCCGCCTGGATGCTCTCGCAGTTCCTGCACGGCGAGCAGGGCGCCCTGTTCGCCGCCTGCCAGGTCACCGAGGCCGTCCAGTGGCTCGACGGCAAGCTCTACGGCTCGACCCAGGTCGTCGACGAGGGCCGCCACGTCGAGGTCTTCTACCGCTACCTCAGCGAGAAGCTCGGCAAGCTCTACCCCGTCAACGACAACCTCTACACGCTCATCGACGCGCTGATGACCGACGGCCGCTGGGACCTCAAATTCCTCGGCATGCAGATCATGATCGAGGGCCTCGCGCTCGGCGCCTTCGGCACCATGCGCCAGACCAGCCGCGAACCACTGCTGCGCGAGCTGCTCAAGTACGTCATCACCGACGAGGCCCGCCACGTCCACTACGGCGTCGTCTGCCTGCGCGAACACTACCGCACCCTCTCACCCAACGAGCTCCGCGAGCGCGAAGACTGGGCCTTCGAGGTCGCCGTCCTGATGCGCAACCGCTTCCTCGCCCACGAGTTCTACGACGAGTTCTACGGCCACGTCATGAGCCGTAAACAATGGGACCAGCTCATCCTCTCCTCGGCCTACATGCGCAAGTTCCGGCAGACCATGTTTCGCCGGCTGGTCCCGAACCTCAAGCGCATCAACCTCATGTCCGACCGCATCCGCCCCCACTATGCCGCTCTCGGCCTCCTCGAGTTCGAACACGAGAAAGCCGCGCCGGATCTCAGCGCCGGCGAACTCATCCGCGACTCCGACGCCCCTCTGACCCTCAACTGACCCTCGACGGACCCGGTCGGGACCCGGGCGGGCGACGCCGGTCGCCCGGTTTTCCTCAGGCCCGCTCGCCGCGGCGCACCACCCCTGCAGCGCCCCGTAAACCGGGCGCAGCAGCCCCTTCGCTTGCCGCCTCGCGGGGACCCGGCGTATTGTGTCGACCTCCACGAGGCCCGCTCGCGCATGCAATTACCGAAGGTCGACATCAACGAGGAGCAGCCCGCCGCGGCGCTGCACAACTACTACCAGACCCACAAGTTCCTGCGCCGCGAGGCCGAGGGTCGCATGATGAACGCCTTCAACCAGCGCACCATGCTGGTCACCGAGGACTTCATCGTCGGCTACCAGGTCGCCCTCGAGGAGGAGGTCGGCGACGCGGCCGGCGAGATCATGTACCGCTGCGGCCTCGAGTGGGGCCGCCTCGACATCGCCGGCTTCGAGCAGCGCTTTAATCAAGAGTTCGGCATGGGCATCAACGACGCCAAGTTCGGCATGATGCTCGAGAGCTGGTGGTGGCCGCTGCAAGCCGCCGGCTGGGGCGCCTGGAAGTACGACCTCTCGCACCGCAAGGAGGGCCTCGTGTTCGTCGACCTCTACGACTCGGCCGTCGCCAAGAGCCTCGGCAACGTCGGCAAGGTCGTCTGCCACTACTACGCCGGCATGTTCGCCGCCGTGTTCGGCCACCTCGCCCGCCGCGAGCTCAGCGCGATCGAGATCCAGTGCTACTCGATGGGCGAGGACTACTGCAAGTTCCTGATCGGCTCCTCGAAGCGCATCAACGCCGCCCAGTTCTGGGTCGCCGAGGGCGCCCGCGTCGACGAGATCGTCAGCCGCCTCTGAGATCCACCCCACCCGCCCACCACCTCAGCCCCACCACTCACCCCGTGCTCGCAGCCTCGCACACGCCCCTCGTCATGCTCGACGAACCCGAGCCCGGCCTCGCCGCCCGCCTCCGCGACGGCACCAGCGAAGCCCACCGCGCCGCCGAACGCGGCCCCTTCATCCGCGCCTTCCTCGGCGCCCGCCGAGCCACGACTGCTTCCACCGGCAGCACCGGCCCGACCCTCGACCGGCTCACCTACCGCGACTACCTGGTCGCGCTCTGGGCGGTCTACACCGCGCTCGAGGCCGGCCTCGAGCGCCATCGCGAGCACCCCATCGCCGGCCCGCTCGCGCTCCCGTACCTCTACCGCGCCCCGGCGATCGCCGCCGACTTGTCGACCCTGTTCGCCGTCACCCCCGAAGAGCAACAACCAGTCCCGGCCGCCCTCGCCTACGCCGAGCGCCTGCGCGAGCTCGCCGACCACGACCCGGCCCTGCTGGTCGCCCACGCCTACACCCGCTACCTCGGCGACCTCTCGGGCGGTCAGATCCTGCGCGGCGCCGCGGCCCGCATCCTCGACATCCCCGCAGGCAGCCCCGGCCTCGCCTTTTACCACTTCGCGCAGATCCCCGACCTCGGCCTCTGCAAGGCCGATCTGCGGGCCCGCCTCGACGCCCTCCCGCTCGCGCCCGCCGAGGTCACGGCCCTGGTCGCCGAGGCCCGCAGCGCCTTCGCCCGCAACGCCGCCGTGTTCGCCGAGCTGCTTCCGACCTGAACCCGGCGGTCATGCTCGAGGCGCACGCTTCGCCCGCGGTCCGTGGCGGGCTGGGCCGGCCCGGCGTGGACGATCGTCCGCCCCATTGGTTTTAGGCGCAGACGCCCGGGACCTGTGGCATGGTTTCGCCCCGCATGCAGGCCGTCCAATTTTCCCAATTTGGTGTCCCCCAGGAGGTCGCCGGTCCCGTCGAGTTGTCCGCCCCTCCCGCCCCCGGCCGCGG
>NZ_JACCSO010000736.1 GCF_013812955.1 Nannocystis sp.
GACGGCAACGTCCAGGCGGGCGTCGAGGACTGCGACGACACCAACCAGGACGACAGCGATATCTGCCTCAACACCTGCGTCCTGGCCAGCTGCGGCGACGGCTTCGTCGGCCCCGGTGAGGTGTGCGACTACGCCAACCAGGTCGACGACGACACGTGCACCAAGGCCTGCGCCCTCCCCTCGTGCGGCGACGGTGCGCTCCAGGACGACGAGCAGTGCGACGACGGCAACGCCAACAGCAGCGACGACTGCCTCAACACCTGCCTGATCGCGGCTTGCGGCGACAGCGTGCTGCACGAGGGCACCGAGACCTGTGACGACGCCAACGGCATCGACACCGACGAGTGCCCCGGCACCTGTCAGCTCGCCGCCTGCGGCGACGGCTTCGTCCAGCAAGACGTCGAGATCTGCGACGACGGCAACGACAACGACGGCGACGCGTGCATCAAGACCTGCCAGCTCGCCAGCTGCGGCGACGGCTTCGTCCAGCAAGGCGTCGAGACCTGCGACGACGGCAACCAGGTCGACAACGACGGCTGCCAGGCCGACTGCACCGAGACCCAGGGGGCGACGCAGGTCGTCAGCGGCTGGTACCACACCTGCGCGCTCACGACCAAGGGCGAGGTCCGCTGCTGGGGCCGCAACACCTACGGCCAGCTCGGCCGCGGCAACATCGTCCAGATCGGCGACGACGAGCTCCCGAACGTCCTCGTGCCGCCGATCGACCTCGGCGCCAAGGCCCTGAGCCTGGTCGCCGGTGAGTTCCACACCTGCGCGCTCGTCGAGGGCGGCAAGGTCCGCTGCTGGGGCCGCTCCAACGCCGGTCAGCTCGGCCTCGCCTCCGTGCAGAGCATCGGCGACAACGAGCAGCCGTGGTCGGTCAGCGACGTCCCGATCGGCGCCAAGGTCGAGGCGCTCGCCGCCGGCCGCAGCCACACCTGCGCCATCGTCACCGGCGGCAAGGTCCGTTGCTGGGGCGCCGGGACCAGCGGCGCGCTCGGCTACGGCAACGTCGACCACATCGGCGACACCGAGACCCCCGCCTCCGCCGGCGACGTGAGCGTCGGCGGCATGGTCGTGAAGATCGCCGCCGGTGAGTCCTACACCTGCGCCATCGTCGACAACGGCAAGGTCCGCTGCTGGGGCCTCGGCACCAGCGGCACGCTCGGCCTCGGCAACACCGCCACCATCGGCGACAACGAGCTCCCGAGCGCGGCCGATCCCCTGAGCCTCGGCACCCCCGCGAAGCTGATCGCCGCCGGACGCCGCCACACATGCATCATCTCCACCGACGACAGCATCGTCTGCTGGGGTCTCAACAGCAACGGACAGCTCGGCATCGGCAGCGTCGCCGCCCTCGGCGACAACGAGACCCCGGGAGCCGGCGGTGCCGTCAACATCGGCGACGACAAGCCGATCGACCTCGCCCTCAGCTACGCATCCACGTGCGCCCTGCTCGACTCCGGCAAGGTTCGGTGCTGGGGCAACGCCACCTACGGCCAGACCGGCAAGGGCGACATCCTGCAGATCGGCGACAACGAGGCGCCGATCACCATCGACCCGATCGACATCGGCGCCCCGGTCAGCCAGATCAGCGCCAACTGGTATCAGGTCTGCACCCGCGGTCAGGACTACGGCGTGCGCTGCTGGGGCCGCTCCGAGTACGGTCAGCTCGGCTACGGCAACCTCCTCAACGTCGGTGACGACGAGCTCCCCGCATCTGCGGGCCCGGTCATGTACCTGCCCTGATCCGAGCACGCGAGCGCGCTCGCGCGCACTCGCGGCCGCGCGGCGTGCTACAGCGCATCCTCGGGCCGCGCGAGCCCGCCGCGTCGCCGTGGTAACGTCGCACCATGCATACTGCGAAGCGCGGGCGGATGGTCCTGATCGGTGTGGCGGCGAGCGCCGCGGCGAGCTGCGGTGATGATGGTCGCCCGGACGGCACGGGCGGCCTGACCGGCACCGCGACGATGATCTCCTCGAGCTCGTCCACGGCCGGCAGCGAGGGCGAGACCGCGACGCCGACCACCACCCAGGGCTCCGGCACGCAGGGCGCCACCCAGGGTGAGACATCCACACCGACCACCGACACCCTCACCGGTGGCACGACCACCGGCACCACCGCGGAGGTCGGCACCACCATCCCGGGCGAGACCACCGACGGCAATACCACCGAGCCCCTCGACCCCTGCGAGGGCGGCATGGGCGGCTTCGATTTCAGCTACCTGTGGATCGCCAACACCTCCCAGGGCAGCATCTCGAAGATCAATACCAAGACGATGCTCGAGGAGGGCCGCTATTACGCCGACCCCAACCCCGGCGCCGCCAGCTCCTCGCGCACCTCCGTCAACATCGACGGCCACTATGTCGTCGTCTCCAACCGCGGCACCGGCACCATCACCAAGGTCGCCGCCAACGTCGAGGACTGCGTCGATAAAAACGGCGACGGCATGATCACCACCTCCCAGAACAAGGACGACCTGCTCGCCTGGGGCACCGACGAGTGCATGATCTGGAACGTCGCGGTCAGCCCCCCGCCCGACAGCTACACCCACGGACCACGCGGCACCGCCTGGGCCCCCGGCACCTTCAATGAGGTCTCCTGCAAGTACGAGGGCCAGAGCGTGTGGGTCGGCTGGATGGACGCCCCGGGCCACGGCATCATGGGCCGCTTCAACGGCGACACCGGCGTCCAGGAGGCCACCGTCGGCCTCGACAACTGGTCGCCGAACTCCAACTACGCCCCCTACGGCGCCGCCGCCGACGGCTTCGGCAACATCTGGTTCACCTCCGTCTACCACGAGCTCGGCCGCATCAATACCACCACGCTCGAGGTCAAGCGCTGGCCCGGCAACGGCATCCAGTTCTACGGCATGACCGTCGACGTCAAGGGCAACGTATGGTTCGGCCCCTACTCGAACCAGCCGGTGGCGATGTTCGACGCGGCGCTCGAGCAATTCGTCCAGATCCCCGGGACCACCGAGAACCACCGCGGCGTCGCGGTCGACGGCGACGGCATGGTCTGGGTCGCCTCCAACAACGGCGGCACCAACGGCTGCGGTCTCAACCAGATCGACTCCAACACGATGACGCAGGTGCAGTTCCACAAGTTCCCGCAGTGCGGAACTCCGGTCGGCGTCAGCATCGACGTCGACGGCTTCATCTGGATGGTCGACAACGACGGCTGGGCCTACCGCATCGACCCCGACACCTACGAGAAGATCCAGGTCGTCGTCGCCGGTGACCACTACACCTACTCCGATATGACCGGCGGCGGCCTCGTCGGCGCCGTCATCCCCAAATAACCGCCCGCGACTGGCCCGGCACGCCCGGCACGCCGGGTCAGCCGGGTCAGCCGGGTCAGCCGGGTCAGCCGGGCCCGATCACGACGACTGCGGCGCCGCGAGCTGCTCGCCGAGCTTGCCCAGCAGCACGCGCCAGCCCTGCTCGCGCATCTCTGCGCCGTCGGCTCCGTCGAAGAACGCGGCCTGCTCGGTGAAGACCAGCCGCGTGCCGGACCCGGACGGCCACATCTCGACGGTCGCGAGCGAGGCCGAGATCCGCCGCTCGCCGGCGCTCATCGTATATGCGCTGACGATCCGCTGCCCGGGCACGATGTCCTGGTAGATCGTGTCGTTGCCGAATACGACCTCGCCGCTGCCCCGAAAGCGCGAATGCTCGACGCCGCCGACGCGAAAGTCCATCTCGAACGCCTCGACCTGCCAGCCCTCGCCCTCGGCGAACCACCGCCGCTTGGTCTTCGGGTCCGCCCACGCCGCGAAGACGCGCTCCGGCGTCGCCGCATACGTGCGCTCGAGCGTGATGGTGCTGTGAACAACTGCATTTTTGGCGATGGTCATGTCTCTTCCTCCGTGATTGTGGGCGCCTGCCGGTGATCAATGTCCGGTTCGTCGAGGATGTCGCCCAGGCGATCGAGGCGGCGCTCCCAGAGCGCGCGACGCTCCGTGATCCACCGCTGCGCCACCTCCAGCCCGCTCGCCTCGATGCGACAAGAGCGGACCCGACCGACCTTCTCGGTCACGATCACGCCGCTGCGCTCGAGCACCTGAACGTGCTGCACCACCGCCGCCAGCGTCATCGACAGCGGCTGCGCCAGCTCCTTCACCGAAGCCGGCCCTCGACTGAGCCGCTCGACCATCGCGCGACGAGTCGGGTCCGCAAGCGCATGAAAAACCCGGTCGACCGCCCCTTGGTCAAGCATGGACTTGAGTATCCAGGACCACGCCTCAACAGTCAAGCCGATACTTAACTATTTCATCAAAACCCCTCTGCGAGGCCCCCAGACGGCCCCCACGGCGGTCGACCGGCCGGCGGTCGCCGGTCACGCAGGCCGGACGACACGGCGCCGGCGCACAAAGCCGGCGATCACCAGCAGCCCGAGCACGCCCTGCGGTCCGTCGGCCAGCACACAGCCCGAACAGCTGCCCCGGTCGAGAATGCCCGTACCACCGGAGCTGCTGCCCGCGTCACTGCCCGAGGAGCCGCTCGCACCGCTGCTCGCCGTGCCGGGCAGGCCGCCGCTCGTCGGGGTCGCATCACTGGTGGCAGTCGTGCTGCCGGTGCTGGTGCTGGTGCTGGTGCTGGTGCTGGTGCTGGTGCTGCCGGTGCTCGTATGACCGGTGCTGGTGCTGCCGGTGCTCGTATGACCGGTGCTGGTGCTGCCGGTGCTCGTATGACCGGTGGTGCCGTCGCCGGAGGTCGTATCGCCGGCCGGGAGGCACAGCTTGATCGACTGACAGGTCCCGCTGTCGTCGGGGCAGAGATCCTCGGCCAAACATGGGCCTCCATGATGCTGGACCGGCGGCAGGAAACAGTCGTCCTGGCGAATGCACGCCTTCGCTGGCTGGCAGGTGTTGCCGCCGTTGCACTCGCCGTCGTTGATGCAGGTGAGCGCGACGCAGACCGGACCGCAGTGGGAGGACCCGGGGGAGCTGGCGGGGGGACAGTCATCCGGCGGTCGTGGCACGACGTCGGCGCGGGCAGAGCCGGCGAACAGCGCGAACAAAACCGCGAGGGGCCAGGCGGGGCGCAAACGGCAATTCAAGCGCATAAGGTCCTCGCGGTCACGGTATCATCCGCGGATCGCCATGCACAGCCGTCATCTCGCAGCCTTGCTGCTCGCCGGGGGCTCGCTTGTGGGGCTCCCCATAAGCCCTGTCCGCCGGGCACGGTCGCCGATGAGGCGCGCGCGAGCGCTGCGCACCGCCGTCGAGGGCACGCGCGCAGCGGGTGCGATCATCACGGACCCGCACGTCGAGGTCGTCGGCCGATCGTCATGTCGCGGATCTGCTGCCCCTCCGCATCGCCGAAGCGCTGGCTCCACACCGTGGTGCCCTTCGGATCGAGGCGCGCGAGGAACACGTCAGCCTTGCCGGCGCTGACGAGCGCGCCGTTGCCGAAGTTGGTGGTATCGCACCGCAGCGCGCGTCCGTGAGGCATACTGGGCGCGATGGCGACCAAGAAGCCCGCCCCGACGCAGCTGTCGACCCTGGCCCCCGCGAATCCGCAGGCGTGGTGGGACTGGCTCGCCGCGCAGCACGGGTCCTCGCCGGGGGTGTGGCTGAAGCTCAACAAGAAGGCGAGCGGCGCCGTGAATCTGAGCTACGCCGAGGCGCTGGACGCCGCGCTCGCGTGGGGCTGGATCGACGGGCAAAAGGGCAGCCTCGACGAGAGCGCCTGGCTGCAGAAGTTCTCGCCACGACGCCCGCGCAGCACCTGGTCGAAGGTCAACCGCGAGAAGATCCAGGCGCTGATCGACCGGGGCAAGATGCAACCGTCCGGCCTGGCCGTCGTCGCGGCCGCCAAGCTGGATGGCCGCTGGGACGCCGCCTACGATCCGCCGAGCCGCGCCGCCGTGCCCGACGACTTCAAGCGGGCCATCGACGCCAATTTCGCGGCAGCGGCGTTCTTCGCCACCCTCGACGCCACCAACCGCTACGCGCTGCTGCACCGGATCCAGACCGCGAAGAAGCCGGAGACTCGCACCCGCCGAATCGCCGACTATGTCGCCATGCTCGCGCGCCAGGTCAAGCTCTACCCCTGATCCGCGCCCGCTTCGCCGGCGCCCGGACGGGGCTGGATCCGCGCGCGCAGGTGCGGCACCATACACAGGTGCGAAGATCCGAGCGCTTCCCGGCCACCTTGTCCCTCTTGATCCTCGGCATGTCCGCCTGCGGCGGCGGTGAGGCGAGCACCGCCGAGGCCACGGCCAACAGCGTCGCCACCTCCGCATCGACCGACCCGACCTCTACGACCGCGACCACGGCCGACACCCCGACCACCGGAGCCGACAGCAGCACCGGCGAGCCCGGCCTGGCCTGCGAGCCGCAATCACTGGCCCTGCCCGGCAAGGGCTTCTTCACCGACATCTCCGACGCCAGCGGGATCCGGGCCGAGAACTTCATCCCCGAGCCGCCGGTCCCGATCCCGATCAATGACCACAGCCGCCTCGGCTTCGTCGACCTCGACGGCGACGGCTTCGACGACATCGTCGCCCACAGCCTGTTCCCCAACCCCAACGCCGGCATCCCCTTCGAGCACCTCGTCTACCGCAACAACGGCGACGGCACATTCAGCCACTTCAGCGACGAGTCCGGCCTGCGCGACATCCAGGCCGGGTTCTTCTCCTTCGGCGACGTCGACAACGACGGCGACCAGGACTGCTTCGCCGGCCTCGACATCCAGCTCGCCGGCGAACACAACCGCCTGCTGCTCAACGACGGCGCCGGTCACTTCACCGAAAAGGCCGACGCCGGGGTCGACGTCGTCAACCTCGCCGCCAACGCCGTCATGGCCGACTTCAACGGCGACGCCAAGCTCGACATCTTCGTCGGCAACGGCCAGACCAGCTATCCGGTCGCCGACCAGCTGTTCTTCGGCTTCGGCGACGGCCGCTTCGAGGACGTGACCGCCGGCTTCATGAAGGGCGCGCCGTCGCAGCCGAGCAACGGCAGCGTCGCCTGCGACTACGACGACGACGGCGACATCTTCGTGTCGACCTACGGCGTCAGCAGCTCGAAGGGCCACAACCATTTGTGGGAGAACGACGGCAAGGGCACCATGACCGAGGTCGGCATGGAGCGCGGCTTCGCGGCCCTGGCGACCGGCAACTACTGGCTGGCCACCACCGGCAACGGCACCACCCCCGAGCCCGACGCCCTGCCGTCCGCCTACGTCGGCTCCAACGGCTTCGGCATCCAGTGCGAGGACGCGACCGGCGACGGCCTGCCCGACATCTTCCTCACCACGATCTCCCACCCCGTCGCCGCCGACTACGGCCGCAAGTGGTCCGACCCCAGCCAGCTGCTCGTCAACGGCGGTAAAGCGGCCGGCTACGCCTTCACCAACGAGTTCCTGGCCCGCGGCCTGCCCTTCAACGAGGGCGACATCGACGGCGGCATGGTCGACTTCGACAACGACGGCCGCATGGACCTGTCCGTCTCTCGCGACAAAAAATACGAGCCCGCCTACGACACCATCGATCAGCAGAGCTGGTTCGGCCTGCTGCATCAACAGCCGGACGGCAGCTTCCTCAGCGTCGGCCCCGACAGCGGCATCAACGACCCGAAGGGCATGTACTTGCAGATGAAGGCCGCGCAAAACCATGCCTGGGCCGACATCGAACACGACGGCGACCTCGACCTGCTGGTCGGAGGCCGCGACACCGGCGGCGGCCGCCCCAACTTCCTGTTCGAGAACACGGTCGGCAGCAGCAACGCCTGGCTCGCCATCCACCTCGTCGGCGACGGCGTCAAGATCAATCGCGACGCCATCGGCGCCCGCGTCTCCCTGGTGTTCGCCGACTGGAAGGTCACCCGCGAGGTCAAGGCCGGACGCGGCAGCTACAACTCGCTCGACTCCCGCACCCTCTACTTCGGCCTCGGAGACCTCGGCTGCGACTATACCCTCGAGCTGCGCTGGCCCGACGGCACCACCCAGTCGCTCACCCCCGCCGAGGTCGGCGTCAACCGTTACCTGACCTTGACGTACCCGGGTTGAGGCCGGCGTCCGCGCGAGAGCGTCGGCCTGGTTCCTTCACGGCGGATCTCCACTTCTTAGCTCCATAAACTTGAGCAGAGCTTCCATCCGCGCCAAAGATCGTGGGTCGCTGTCCGGATTCTCCTGCATTTGGTGATACTCCAATCTGAGCCCCGCGAGCTGCGATGCGGTTGTCGTTTTAAACTCCCCGACATCTCCCTTGAAGGGCAGCATGCGGTGGTCCATATGGACAGCCACAAGCTCTTCGCCAGTGCTTGGCATCGGCGCGTCCTCGCCGAGATAGACGCGGTTGGCGAGGCATTGACTGTATGCCTGGCACTTCTCGTCCATTGGGCCGTCCGAGGTAGGCTTGACAAACTTGACCTTACCTCCGGAGCCCCGATTCCTGTGGATCACCATGCGAAGACGGAAATCGCAGGTCTGCTCGATGCCTGTTAGAAACTGCACCTCGCATTGATAAGCCTCTTTCATTAATTTATAGTCGTCACTTGCGCCCATCGCCCACAGGTCTGCCTCGAGCAGATGGGGGTCCTCGGGGTTGAGGGCTGAGAGCAACGAAATATCGACGGTTTTTTCTACGAGCGATGCATGCTGGGCGCCATCATCGACGTACCAGCCACCATCATGGAGGCGCATCGCCGGGTCTCTGTCACGTGCCTGAATGCCAGCGGGTCCGAGACTTGACCTCTGCTCGGACTGTATCTGTTGCCTCTGCATCTTTTCGGAGGGCCCCTCCGACGAGCCAGGTGCTCGCAACCAAACAAAGGCGGCTGCGCCGAGGAACAGGAGAGATCCGACGAGTAGAAGCGCTAATTTGCTACGCGAAATTCGGGCCATTCCAGGGCGCTTTCTGCAGACCGCATCGCATCGCGTTCATCCGATGTCGTGGCGCAAGATCTCACTTGAGAGTCGTATCTGGATCTCATACGGGTGTCAAGGGACGGGTCCGCGGATCGCCTCGATCCACGGCCTTCTGGACAGGTCCTGATGTTCCCCTCAGCCACTGCGGGCTATTCGTCATAAAACCCATTAAACGTCATGGAAAGCCCGCAGAGAGCCATGATCGGACAGCATTTCATTGAACCTCGCCGTGAGCGCCGCGAACTGAGATTGCGGCATGGTGGGCAGCTTGAGATCGTTACGGATGCCTTGGCGGAAGAGCGAGAGAGTCCCCTCTACTTCGGCCTCGGCGACCTCGGCTGCGACTACACCTCACCTACCCCGGCTGAGGCCCGCCGCACCCGCGCGCGAAAGCGTCGACCTCGAGAATAACCCTGACCCCGCGGAACTTCGCCGTGATGCCGCTGTCTCGCCGCATCACGGAGGTAGGCATGCTGCATCGACGCAAGTTTCTCGGGGCCGTCACCATCGGCGCGGGCTTCACTGTGGTGCCCATGTGGCTGCAGCGCGCATTCGGACCGCAACCAGGAGCCTGCCCGGAGCCCGCGCCCGCGTGCGAGCCCGCCCCGGAGCCACCCGCCGCCATGCCGGCCTGCGGGCCCCTGGACCGGCCGTTCAGGCCGCTGCTCGTGCTCGTGATCCCCGCCGACAGATCGCTGCAATGGCAGCGCGGCTCGGCCTTCGGCGAGTTCCTCAACCACGGCAGCGACGCCCAGCTCGCCGCGCTCGCCTGCTTCGAGGTGACCTGCAAGCGCATCGACCAGCTCGATGCACCGCTACGGCAGCAGCTCGGCCAGCAGGTCGGCGAGCCGCTGATGCTGGTCATCGACCACGGCGCCGAGCGACCCGTGCTGGCGCTCAACGCCGCGCTCGACCCCGACCCCGAATGGGACGGCGGGAGAAACTGGCGCGCTGAACCCGGGTTCGGAGATTACGAGCGCACCCGCGAGGCCGCGATCGACGCCCGCATCACCATCCTCGCCGACCTGATCACCGGCGCCGCCGATGGCCCGCGCCTGGCCGCCCAGGCCTGCCGCGAGCGCCAGGGCCTCCCGAAGGCCGAGCTGCAGCGCCTCGCCGAGCTGCCGCAGAGCCTCGGCGAGCTCGGCCCGCGTGACCTCGAGCTTTGCCCCGCGCTCGCC